>JAJECC010000119.1 GCA_022822205.1 Rhodospirillales bacterium
AAGCGGAACGCCCCGGCCGCATAGCCGAGTCCGAGTTCGACCGCGGGCACCGTCCCGAATCCTCCCGCCGACCGGTAGGGCGCGCCGTCGCTGCCGCTCCCGCAGCCGTAGAGCGCGGCCGGAACGGTGCTGGAGCAATCCTTGTCGGTGAACGCCGCCTCCCCCGGCCGGTCGAGACCGATGCCGGCCCGAAGATACCGGTCGCCGGCAGCGGCGGCGCCGGACGCCATCCATATGGCGAGCGAGATCATCGCCCCGGCCCTCGGCACCCGCGTGGCCAAACTCGGGGTCCGACAACACCGCTTTTCAATCACTTTGACTATGCTTCGCTTTACTACTCAACGGTCAGCCTCGGTAGTCAACCTTTCCGGCGCCCAGACGCGTTCAGCTATGTCGTGATAGAGTCTTTGGCGAGTATCAAGGTCCGTCTTTCTGAACTCGGAGTGTGGTTGAAACGGGAGACCACTCTCGTCACGGAACCTTCTAAACCCCGGATCGTGCTTGTATGCGTTTTCGTGGAGGCTCTGCGCGAGAAGGTTCTGACCGAAATAATGCTTAAGTTTTTGCTCATATGTGTTGTCGCCATAACTCGCGTTGAAGCTTTTGGGCAGGAGCAGCAAGTCACCAATCCGGTTCCGATACTCGGAAAAGTCATTGGGGTGTGCAAACTCGTCGGTATGTCGATCCGGATGGTCGGCCCAAATATGTTCCACCTCGTAGCCATTCGCTCCCCCGCGACGGATGTATTCGGCATACCGGGAAGCTCGGCCAGAATTGGTTTCCACATAGTCCGTCATTCGTGCAAGCAAACGATGGATTTGGCGACCATTGGTGCCGTGCAAATGGAACCGATCATTGGTTGAGAAGGTCTCTTCTTCCGCTTCCAAGCGCCCAACAAGAACGTCTGCAAGTTCAGATACTTCTTTGCCTCGGATATTAAGTATGACCAGCTGAAACATGTTGTACTGCATCGCATTGTAGCTGGTTGTTTTCCAGTTCCAGACCCGGCGGGCAACCAATATGTCGATGTATGAAGCAACGATTCGTAGTTTGCGCAAGATTGTCTCTTCGCTGTCGGTAATCACAAGCGGCGCAAGCAGTGCGGGATACTGCAGGGTGAATTTGCTTTGGGCGTTGTAGTAAATGACCTCCAGGCCTTCCGTCAGGGTTTCAGCCGCTTTTCGAACCTGTTCGTACCAATGGCCATAGAATGCGAAATTGTCCTTAATGAACTCGGAGAACGAGTTGCTGCCCGATAGTCCAAGGTCCTCCTCGTGATCCCTGACCCAGCGATGGAACTCGGTGCCAATCAGATCGAAATCAAGGGGAACCGCTCCGCGCTTTCGTTCTCGGATGGTTTGGGCATATTGGCTGCGTAGCCACGACTTTATCGCATCGGCGTCTTCTTCTTTGCCCAACTGCTGAAGCTTTACGATGTGATCACGCCACACTTCACTTGCATCGGCCCGCAACTCAGCATCAGTGATGTTTGCAAGGAGGTAACCCTTGAGCATGTCCGTCGGCGTGAGAGACAGCCCACGATCATTCATGGTCTCGAATATCGTGTAAGCGTCCGCATCCGAATAAGCGGTGATCTCGACGAAGTACACGTTTTCAATCAACCAATCGGCAAAGTAGGGAGCTGCGTTCCCCGTTAGCTCGTCAACAAACGTCTCTACAATGTCCTGGTACCGATTGACGATATTCACGACTGACTCAGGCTGGTCGGTCTCATCAAAGTCTTTACCTGTAAACAGCGCCTCCATGCATGCCGTGCGCTCGTCCACATCCAGATTAAAGGAGCGCTTCCCATACTTCTGTGAAAAGATGAGCTCGGCGAGTTGGTGTTTCTCGTCGTCGCTAGTCAGATTGTGGCAGAGGAAAATCAGAAGAATGGTCAGGGACGTCAGCCTTTGTTGACCATCAATGATGTATTTCAGCCTATCCTTCTCACTGATAATGATAGAGCCAAGAAAATAGTGTCCATACCCTTCAACGGCACTGCGTTCATCACCCTCTTCGTAACTTTCCAAAAACTTCTCGGTAAGATCCTCGATCAATTCGACAATCTGCTTCTGCTCCCATCGGTATTCTCGCTGATAGTAATCGATGGAGAACCTGGAGCCGCTCAGAAGCGCTCGAACGTTCTTGGCAAAGCCTCTAATTTCCTTCATCGCGCTAACTCCGGGCCGGGGCCTCGGCCTCATCTGCTACCCTTAGAACCAATCCTAAAACCAAGTTGAACGATTTCAGTCCTTTGTGATTCCTCCGGGCTGCCAACCTGGAGGAAGCCGTGCCTTGGACCGAAACCGCCCGCCCCGACTATGACCGGAGCGGCCTTCGTCATGCAAGCGAGGAAGCCGGCGCAGCACAAGGTCCCTTGTGTCTTGCCGAATGAGGTAAGGTCGGGAACCGGCGGGGCGGTTTGCGCCGGCCACCAGACGTGGATCACCGGGTCCTTGCCCGGCGATGACGACTTGCGGGTGAGTGAGGAGCGGCGGCGTTGCCCCTAATCGGGTCCAGGCCCTAGAGTTTCACCCCGGCCTGACCGGCGACGCTGCCGACATCGATGATGGCGCCCGACATTTGTTCGGCTTCGTCCGACAGCAGAAACGCCACCGCGTTGGCGACATCCCGCGGCAAGGTCTGACGGCCGGAAACCGTGCCCGGCGGCGGCGGATCGCCAACCGCCGACATCTCCTCGACCATGCCCGACGCGGTCTGCGGTCCCGGCACCACCACGTTGACCCGGATGCCATCGGCGCGGTGATCGTGGGCCAGCGCGGCGGACAGGGCGAAGACCCCGCCCTTGCTCGCCGAATAGGCGAGAATGCCGGGCTTCCCGTAGCCGGCGCCGGACCCCACATTGACGATCGATCCGCCGCCGGCCTCTTTCATCAGCGGGATCACCGCCTTGCAGGTGAGGAACTGTCCCTTGAGGTTGACCGCGACGGTTCGCTCGAAGGTCTCTTCATCGGTGTCCAGGATGGTGCCCGTGGGCCGGATCGCCGCGTTGTTGACGAGCCCGTGGACCCGGCCGTGAGCCGAGGCGGCTCTCTCCACCGCCGCCGCCACCTGGGCGCCATCGCTGACGTCCGCCTCGATGATCTCGGCAATCAGGTCTTCGGCCTCGAGCGCGTCCAGGGTTCCGGCGATCCCGTCTTCGGCGGCGCTCCCGACCTGCCGGCCGTCGAGCCCCAGGCCCACCACCGGCCAGCCCCGGCGGGCGAGATCGAGGACGATGCCCCGGCCGATCCCGTAGGTGGCGCCGGTGACGATGACCGCGCCCGGCCTGCCGCCGCCGGCCACTAGAAGAACACCGTCAGGTTCTTGGCGAGCAGCACGTTCTGATCGAGGAAGATGCGGCGTTCGGCGATCCTGAAGCCGCCCGGCGCCCGTTTCAGCCGGTCGCGGCGCTTGCCGACGAACGTATCGGTCTCGGTCTCGTTGCGGCTGCGATAGAGGAGAAACCGGCATCCGGCGGCGATCCCCTCCCCATCCTCCTCCACCTGCAGGTTGGAGATCAGGTGGCTGGTGCGGGAGACGGGTTCCTCCGCCCAGTGCAGTCCGGTCATGATCTGCTTCACCCGCTGCTCGAGTTCGAACTTGCCTTCGTCGAACCAGTTCAGATCCTTGCCCGCCTCGGTCAGTTCCCCCTCCCACTCGCCGAAGGCCTTGTTGCGGGTCAGCGGCATCCAGTAGTGGAGGTCCTCGTCCAGGAGATCGAGCCAAGCCTCGAACTGCCGCGTATCCAGCAGCTCCGCCTCCATGGCGTAGAATTGTTCGACGGCGTGGCGCAGCAGAAGCTGCTCCAATTCCGGCGTGTCCTGGTGGCTATCCATTATTCCGCCGCCTCGACACTCTTTCCGGCGCTCTGCGCGCTGGGCTTCCGGGCGCCTTGCGCCTTGGGCGGGGTATCCAGGTAGCGGGCCCAGCAATCGAAGAACGCCCGCTGGTTCTGTTCGGACACGTCTTCGGTGGCGTAAATGTCCCCGCCCAGCCATTCGGCCGGCCAGCCCCGCTTCTCGTGGCCCTGCCCCATGCCGTAGTGATAGTCGAAGCGCCGCGCGATGGTGCCGCGGGCGCCCTCGTGGGCGTAGCTCCAGTTTTCCATGTCGTCCTGCTCGGTGAGCCCGGACGGCCCCTGATAGCGGATGACGTAGTGGCGGAGCACGTTTTTGACCTCGTCCGGCGCGTCCCTGGGCACCAGGAAGATGCGCCAGGCCTCCGTCTCGTGCGGCCCCACCGGGTTCCAGGTGCCCATGGACTGGACCCCGTTGGAATAGGAGACGTTGGGGAAGATGGTCCCGCCGTGACCGAAGAAGCGCGCCTTCTCGCCCAGCCGTTCCCGGCGCTTGGCGTGGCACTCCCGGAAGTAATCCTCGACCACCGGCATTTCCTGGTAGGTGGGCATGTACTCGTAATCTTCCTTGAAGTATTCGCCCCGCGCCGTGTGGCCGATGCCGGGGAAGCAGATGTTGAGCCTGTGGAGTTCCCGGGCCTTGGTCACGGCGTCATAGGTGTGCCGGCCCTCGACGCCGGCCGGCGAGAGGATCACCGCGTCGACCGAGGCATGCGACGGGTTGTGGTAATAGTCGCCGCCGAAATTCTCCGCCGCGAACTTCCAGTTGCAGGGCATGCGCCATTTGAAGGTGCCGCCGAAGGCCTCCCATTCGCCGAAGCCGCCGTCGAACATTTGGCAGTAATCGTCGAAGTAGTAGCGGAAGTCCCCGAGATAATCCTCGAACCCGGGCGTTTCCTCGTCCCAGCAGGCGAACACGTAACCGTGGTACTCGGCCACCCTGGCTTCGATCAGGCCCCATTCGGCGGTGTCGAGCTCGTTATGGTAGCCGCTTTCCAGTTTCGGAACGGCGATCAGGCCGCCTTCGTCCGAGTACACCCAGGCGTGATACGGGCACTGGAACTTGCGGCTGTTTCCCTGGTCGTACCGGCACACCCGCATGCCCCGGTGACGGCACGTGTTGAGGAAGACGTGAAGCCTGCCGTTGCGGTCCCGGTTGAAGATGACCGACTCCTCGCCCATGCGGCCAAGGACGAAATCACCCGGCTCCGGGACCTGGCTCGCATGTCCGACGAACAGCCAGCAGCGGGCGAACAGGCGCTCGAGTTCATCCTCATAAACCGACTGGCCGGTAAAAACGTCGCGGCTGATCCGCCCCTCCGAGGTGCGTACCAGTCCACCGAGATATTTCCGATCTCCGCCCGCCATGGAGCCAAATCCCCGCCTGTCCGGCCGAACTATAGCCATCGCCGGCCGGGGCGGGCAATCCTCCGGCGCCGAGACCGGTCAACGGTCAGGGCCATGAAGACCATTCATTCCCGGATTCCGGTTTGCTAAGATGGCGCCAGGAGGAATTCAGATGATCGAGTTGCGCGATCTCAGCTACGTACGCATGGGCACCCGGGACCTGGACGGGGCCGAGACCTACGCCAAGGAGATACTCGGCTTCCAGCCGATCCGGCGGGACAACGGCCAGCTTTATCTCCGCACCAGCTACCGGGACCATTCGGTGTGCTATTTCGAGGGCGATCCCGGGGACCATGCCGTCGGCATCGAGCTCAAGGACTGGTACGGCCTCGACGACGCGATGGCCTATCTGAACGGTCAGGGCATCGCCTGCACCCGGGGCACGGCCGAAGAAATCGCCGACCGGCACGTCATGGACATGGCCTGGTTCAGTGATCCGACGGGCAACCGGATCGAACTGGTGACACGGCCCGAGGATGCCAACCGGCGCTATTTTCCGACCCGGGATGCCGGCGTGACGGGCCTCGGCCACATCGGTCTCAACACCACCGATCCGCCCCGGGACGAGACGTTCTGGGTCACCCATTTCAACATCAAGGTCAGCGACTGGATCGGCACCTCGCCGCTTCTGCGGATGAAGAACGTTCACCATCAGATTGCCCTGTTCCCCACCGATCATCCGGGCGTTCAGCACATCAACCATCAGGTGGAGAGCATCGATGACGTCATGCGGTCCTGGTACTTCCTTCAGGAGCGCCAGGTGAAGATCGTCTTCGGCCCCGGCCGCCACATCACGTCGGGCGGGTATTTTCTCTACTTCGAGGGTCATGACGGCATGGTGTTCGAGTATTCGAACTCGGACCGCAACATCATCGACGACGACGGGGCCTACCGGCCGCGGCAGTTCCCGTTCGCAGATGCGTCGTTGTGCGGCTGGGGCGCGGTGCCCGATATCCCCGAGTTCCAAAGCTGAGCGGCAAGACGCAAATCCTCGTCCGCATGGCCGCCCGGGCGCTGGCCCGCGCCGGCCTCGTGCACGCCTACGGCCATTGCAGCGCGCGGATCGATGCCGGCAGCTTCCTGGTCTGCGCCCCCAATCCCATGGGCCTGATCAAACCCGGCGAAGACGGCCATGTGGCGCCGGTCGAGGGTCCGTTGCCCGAGGGCGTGTTGGGCGAGGTCCGCATCCATCAGCAGATCTACCGGCGCCGGCCGGATGTCGGCGGCGTGGTCCGCTCCATGCCGATGAACGTGATGGCCCTGTCCGCGATGGCGAAAACGCCGAAGGCGCGGCACGGTTTCGGCTCCTATTTCGCGCCCGAACCGCCGCTCTGGGACGATCCCCTGCTTATCCGCTCGGACGAGCAAGCGGCGGCCCTGGCGGATTTGTTCGGCGGCGGACGCGCCCTGGTCATGCGCGGCAACGGCTGCGTCACGGCGGGCGGGACGCTCGAGAAAGCGGTGGTTTTCACCTGGTACCTGGAGGACGCCGCCCGGGTGGAGCTGGAGGCGCTGAAATGCGGCGAGGCCGGGACCGCGCCCGTGATGACCCCGGAGCAGGCCGAAATCCGCGCCGTCGGCACGGGCCGGATTTATGAACGGATGTGGGAGTACCTCACCGACGGCGACCCGGAAGCCGCCGCATGAGTGTCGCGGCGACGAGGCATAAAATGACTGCGTCATGGCCGGGCCCGGACCCGGCCTTCAGTCGGCCGAAGCCGACTTTCGGACGGCGTAGGCCGGCCATCCACGTGTAGCGCTAACCGCCAGGCGTGGATGCCCGGATCAAGTCCGGGCATGACGATAACACAACAATAATTTCGTCATGGCCGGGCCCAGACCCGGCCATCCACGTGAATCCCCTGATCGGGTACGGATTCTATTTGCGCGTCATCAGTTCGTGGAAGTAGGCGACGATCTTGGGATCGACGGTGTCCACGGAATTGACGATCTCGATGCCCTCTTCGACGCTGACGGACTGCGGCGGCAGGCCGATGCTCTTCAGCATCTTCGGCGCCAGCTCCGGATCCTTCCACGCCTTGGCGAACCCTTCGCGCAACGGCTTGTTGGCGGCGTCCGGCGTGCCGCGCGGCGAAAACGACGCGTAGATCATGTTGCCGGTCACCTTCTGCATCCACTTGTGGGCTTCCCAGGCGATGCCGGACGGTTCCTTGCCCTTCACCTGCTTGTAGTACTCGTAGATGTTGGGCATGTCCTTGATGAACGGCGACTTCTTGATCGTCCCGTCGGCGCCGACCGCCGGATAGTAGAACAGCGGAATGACCTCTCCGGCCTTCACCACCGAGGGTTCCACCCGGTTGCGGTAGAAGTTGATGCCGGTCGTGGTCAGGTTGGTCTCGCCCTTGCGGACCGAGGCGTAGGCCTTGGGCGGATTGAGGCCGGGCACATAGATGTAATTGTCGACGCCCAGCATCTCCAGGCTGGTACGGATCGACAGATCGAGCACGCTGGTCGGACGGTTGCCGGCCAGGACGATTTTCTTGGCCGTCAACAGGTCGTCCCGGGTCTTGATGTTGTCGGGGCCGCCCGTCCTGATGTAGCTCATCCGGGGAATGGGCTGACCCGTGATGAAGTTCATCTTCGAGTAGTCGGCCCGGAGACCCTTGGAGCCGGTCACCCGGCCCACCGGATTCCAGGCGCTGTAGATGATGGTCAACCCGTCGGGACGGGTTTTCTCCCAAAGCAGGTTCCAGGGCTTCTGGCCGCCGGCGCCCGGCATGTTCTTGACGACGATTTCCGGGTTGCCCGGAATGTGCTTGTTGAGGAACGGCGCCAGCAGTCTCAGGCTGGTGTCCGCCCCGCCGCCGGCCCGCGAGCCGGTCAGGATGGTGAGGGTCTTGCCTGCGTAGAATTCGGCAGCGGTCACGGAGGTGACCGGTACGCTGAGCGCCGCCGCGGAAATCCCGGCAAAAAGGCCCGCGAGGACGGCTAATCGCGATTTCATCATGGTATCCTCCCCTAATGGCGATCACATTTTAAAAGTGATCATGCTCAGGAATTCAGCGTAGACCCGATCGGGAAGCCGGCGCAAGTTTACTTGAAGCGGTTTCCGGACTTAGTTGAGCCGCCCCACGCGTGTTGAGGCGATGAAGCCGGCGCGGCACAATTTCCCTCTCCCCCGGAGGGAGAGGGACGCGGAGGCTTGGCGAGCGAAGCGAGCCTAGCCGTAGCTGGGTGAGGGGGGAATTTCCATATCACCCCCACCCCGACCCTCCTCCGTCAAGGGGGAGGGAGTTTCCGTACGTCCCCTAGGCGCCGCGGACGATATCGACCATCTGACCGCAATCGGGGGGCAGCGCGTCGCCCCGCCCGTCGACCTCGACATCGTTGCTTTGAGGCGCCGCATGGCCCGCCCGGGGTTCCGGGATGAAATAGCCGATTTCCTCCGGCCGCACGGGATTGGCCACGTCGACGATCCGCAAGCCGCCGACAAACCAAGCGCAGCAGACGATGCTGTCTTCCAGGTGATCGGTGAATTGATGGGTGCCGAACTGCGCGCCAATCTCTAACTTGGACCGTGGACCACTCAATGGGGGTAGGCCAGATTGGTCTTCGGTCTCCGCACACATGCACTTTAAACCCGAATTTATATAACTTATGATTGTGAAATCTCGAACCCTACATCTCACTAATAAATTGGAATTCGGTTGATGTTAAAGCGCTGGACTCTAGAGAACTTCAAGTCGTTTTCTGGAAAGGCCACATTCGATTTCTCGCCCATCACCGTACTCGCCGGTGCAAACAGTAGCGGCAAGAGTACGGTTATTCAGGGTATCTTGGTCATCAAGCAGACTATCCAGCATGGCGCGCCGCAACGATCGGTCGCGTTGAATGGGCCCATTCTCCGATTGGGCAGGTTCGATGATATCCACAATGTCGACTCGAGCGACCAGCATTTTGGTCTAGGATGGGAACTCAGTGATGGTGTTGAACTCGAAGAAATTTGTATCGCCCCGTCCTGGTACTTCCCTGTTTATTCTCGAAGAGAGACCCCGCCCGAGAAGGCCTCGCTTTACTCAACCTTCCAAGTTCAAGGGCCTCTGGAGGGTGATGAAATCGCAAGACTATATCCAAGTCTGCAAAGTTGTGAGGTCACGTTCTCGACGGTCGAAGAGGAGGAAGAATTCTATTTTGATGTGGAGGATGAAGAGGTAGTTCAGAGCTCTCTTCCAGAAGACCGATTCTTGAAAATTGAGCGTAGTACAGAGAGTCCACGCACAAAGTTATCCAGCCAAGTACCTAATGTAGATGAGCATCAGTATGAGGAATATTTGAAATTCGACGTGGTGGAATCTGATAGGGCTACCAACACAGATTTAGTTCGCTTTCCGAATTCAAAAATTCTTGGTTCTGGCGCGCGTCAATTCTTCCCAAGTCACATCGCTGTTTCTTATGACCGTGCAAATTGGAAAGCTAATCGCATCGCAAGAGCGATAGTTCAGATGTCTCCGAGAGCGATGAGTGGAGAGGTTGGGGAGGAAAAGATTCCCGACCCCGTTATTGAACTACTTCGAGCCCGGATTAGAGAGGAGGCAACCGATTTGGATTTGACCAATGAGTTTTTGCCCCCAAACGAGGATTTGGCTTATACGGCTGCCGAAGTAGTTGAGTCGCTTAGAAACCTATCGCGGGCCCCCGTTAGCCGGCAAAGGAGGCTACTGCGCGGTCTCCTATTTTCTCTTGAGGACCTACAAGGACAAATTGCCGATCTTTTGCTCCAATCGTTTGGAGAAGAAATGGCAATTCATGCACCGAACCCAGGGGGATTTAGGGAGGTGGAGACCTATGCCAGAGACTACTTTTCGAACAAGATTCAATACCTTGGCCCGTTGCGCGATGAGCCCAAACCTCTCTATCCATTAGAATCATTAGCAAATACGACAGATGTTGGATTTAAAGGTGAACACACTGCGGCTGTGCTCGATTTAAATCGAGACCGTTACGTAGCCAGTATCGACATCCGGAAGTTCTCTGACGAAGGAAAGTTTGTGCCTCAGAGACAGCATTTGGGTCAAGCCGTCGCCAATTGGCTTGAATACCTGGGGGTTGCTGTCAGCGTTGTTACGACAGATCGAGGAAAAATTGGCCATGAGCTTCAGGTCAATACGGCAGAGATCGACAAGTCGCACGATCTTACCAACGTTGGCGTTGGTGTTAGCCAGGTCCTACCTATCGTAGTAATGGCGTTACTGGCGGATAAGGGCAGTTTGCTAATATTTGAACAACCGGAGCTACACCTACATCCAAAGGTTCAAGCGAGACTTGGGGACTTTTTCTTGGCAATGGCGTTGCTGGGAAAGCAGTCCATTGTGGAGACACACAGTGAATATCTGGTTGAACGCTTCAGGCGCCGTATCGCAGAAGATGAGACGGATCGCTATCGCGATATCGTGTCAGTATATTTTTTTGAACAAAAAAAAGGACATACGCTCGGGCGACAAGTTGAGATTAACGAGTATGGCGCAGTTTTGAATTGGCCTAAAGATTTTTTCGATCAAGCGTCCGAGGAAACCGAACGAATATTTGCCGCTGCAACCGAAAAAAAACGGCTGCGCTCGGAAATATCATCAGAATAACAATCCAAGAGGTAATATATCGAGATGTGCCCTGTAGCTTGGGCTATAGAGATCACTTGTTTTGCGTTCGATGAGTCCGAGTTTCAATCCGCGGCACAACTCCAAATGAGACTGGATTCTCTAATCGAGGCGCAACGACTTCTAGCAGACGATTCGCCCTTAAAAATACTCGTTTCCGAGGAAACGTGCACCAAGCTGGCTCAAACTGACCACCTCCCAATTCATGCGAAATTGGAACGTGTCCTCAGTAGATTTGGACTGTCGCAGTACTACTCAACCAACGACGTAATGGTTCTCATATACGACTTACTGAATAGAGCCAAACCCATTGAAGAATTTGTTGATATGATGATTTGTAATTACGAAGAGGACCAAAGCACAAACGCGGATTGTAGCGACTATTTTTTTTCTCGAGAATTGTATGAAATTTTTCTCTCAAGCCTCGGATTGCTTGCGGCAGCGTACAAGCTAACGCCAGATCTCTCAGGACGTGTAAGAGTTGCCTGCCCACCCGCGCGGTTCTTGGAGTTTACAGATTTCTCAGGGACATTAATTGAGTCCCTCCCTGCTACGGAGCACGTTGGACCGCTGACGGAACGTATCGTCCTAAGAAACTCTTTCCAGGAGTTTATACTGAGCTTAGATGACTTTGAGCTCTGGACTACTTCAACTGATCGGGTTTCAGCAGGTTTCGCTTTGTTTGTTGGTGCGGCCAAGTATTCCCTTCAGAACGGGTTGGTTGCTGACCTTGCAACGCTACCAAAGATTCGGATTGGTTCGGAGTTTTTTGATTCTCTGAATGACAATCAGGCTGTTGGTACCGGTAGATTCGCTCAATCTACATTTGAATCGTCGATAAAGGCCATTTGCCTAAATGATGGTGTGAGATTTCGAACAGGGCCGCGACAAGCTGACCCACAAGTAAATCGGTTTGACGGTGCGTTAGCCTGGCGGAAACATGTCTCAAGACGACATGAAGCCCTTAGACTTATGTATTGGACAATTGGATCAACGATTGAATTAGCCAACGTCGGTCCCAAAGCCGAGTTGCACATTGCAGAGGGCGATGGTGCTCCCAGTAATCCACTGCCAACATTTTGATACTGGAGCTAATTTCATCGGAAGTTGATATAGGCTAGTGGCCTGCCCGTGATCTTGCCCCTTTTTGCCGAATCCACACGAATAGTTAGGAACGCTGTCCGTGTGAATCCCAGGAAGAAGGGAGTAATTGGATGGCAAGGAAGCGTTTTTCAGTCGAACAATATATCAACCACCTGCGTGAGGCGGATGCCATGCTGGCGCAGGGACGGACAGCCATCGAGGCCTGCCGGCAGATCGGAGTATCGGAACAGACTTACTATCGCTGGGGCCGTGAGTACGGCGGCCTGAAGATGGTCCAGGCCCGCCGTCTCAAGGAGCTTGAGCGGGAGAATGCCAGGCTGCGCCGCAGTGTCCGATCTGACGCTTGAGAAACTGATCCTGAAAGAGGCCGCAGACCATTCAGCAATGGAACTCCTATGTTCGGGCGACCGGCAGGGAATTCACCGCCGAGGATGAAGCGTTTGTCGATACCCTCGTCGCCCCGGGTCACTAGGCCACGCATGGATATACCTGGCCGCGCTATCCGGTGCGCGGCCGCGAAGTGATAGTAGGCTAGGGTCCGTACTCAATTGGGGGATTCTCCTTCGTCATCACCGGGTCGGTCAATTCGTCCGAACTGACCTTAATTTGACCCGGTGATCCACGTGGATGGCCGGGTCCGGGCCCGGCCATGACGAAATCATTTTATGCCTCATCGCCGCGACACTCATATGGCGGCTCAATCGAGTCCGGACCCTAGGCGCCGCGAACGATATCCACCATCTGACCGCAATCGGGGGGCAGCTCCTCGCCCCGCCAGGCGACGTGCCCGTCGGGCCTGACGAGAACCAGGGGCTGCCCGTAAAGCGCCGCGATATGGTCGTTTCTTATATCGCGCACGGACAACGGCACGCCCCGGTCCGCGGCGGCGGATTCCAGTTCGGCGGTCCCGGCGCCGTCAAAGGACAGCAGCGTGAAACCGCGCCCGAACAGGTCGAGGGTGGAGGTTTCCCCGCCCAGCCACGCATGGGGCGCCCGATGACCGGGCCGGGCCGTCGGGGTGTAATTCATCACCTCGAAGGGCGGTTCGGGCGTGCCGTCGGGCACGATGACCGGCGAGCCTTCGTAGCGATAGCCGAGGGGCACGCCCTCCATCTCGTATTCCCGGTCGAAACGCTCCGCGTAGATGGTCTCGCCGATGCGTTTCCGGAGGCCGCGGCCTTCCGGCGCGGTCACGTCTTCGGCGCCCCCGGGCAGCTTGGAGAACTGGGTGAAGTTGCGGGCCGCTTCGTCGACGATGGTCCAGGCAACGGGCCGGCGCTCGGTATCGTAACTGGCGACCAATGCATCGCCGCCCCAGCCTTCGAGACTGGCCGCGATCTTCCACGCCGCGTCCACCGCCTCCTGAATGCCGGTGTTCATGCCGAAGCCGCCGGTGGGCGACATCTGGTGGACCGCGTCGCCGGCCAACAGGATGCGGCCTTCCTGAAACCGCTCGGCGACGACCCGGCGGCGCTCCCAGGGCAGCACCGAATAAATCTCGTGTTCGATCTCCCTGCCGGCCGCGCGGCAAAGCTCCCGGCTCATCTCCTCGAACGACGGCACCTCGCCGCCGGGCACCCGCATGAGCGAGAACCGCCACAGGTCCTTGCCGTTGATGGAGACGATATCCGCCCAAACGCCTTCGCCGTCGATCATCCATTGCATGACGCAGCGGCCGTGCCTGAACAGCGCATCGTGATCCTCGGACCGGAAGAAGGCGTTGACGTTGTAGTTCATGGACATATCGCCTTCGAGGCCGATGCCCAGCTGGTCCCGCACCCCGCTCTCGGCCCCGTCGCAGGCGATCATGTACCGGGCGCGGATGAGTTTGGTCGCGCCGGTCCCGATATCGGTCACCCGGGCGGTCACGCCGCCGGCGTCCTGGGAGACCTCGTCGAGCTCATGGGAATAGAGGTTGGCCGCGCCGCCGAGCTCCATGGCGTGGTCGCGCAGGATGGGGTCGAAGTAGATCTGCGAGCAGCGCTGGATGGCCTCCGGCGAATTGATGCAGGGCTCGTCCTTGCGGGCCGGAAATTCGTAGTGGGCCAGCTGATGGCCCGCCGCCGCCGTCAGGAACCGGATGTTGCGGGGAAAATCCTCCGGGACCGAGCTTTCCCGCACCTTCCGGGCGATGCCCCAGCGGCGGCAGTGCTCGACGGTCCGCACCCCCACCTGGTTCATTTTGGGATGTCTGACCTCGCCGTCCCGGCGCTCGATCAGGGCGCTCCCGATGCCCCGCCAGGCAAGCTCGATGGAGGCGGAGAGCCCCACCGGCCCGGCGCCGACGATGAGAACCGGTATGTCCAGGTCATGCTTGATCGGTATGCCCCCGCGGATTGCCGCCACGCGGCCGTTCCACTAGTCTCGGCTTTCGGGGAGGATGCCATGCCCGTCAGGAACCTGCAATATTACGCCCAGACCGTGCCGGACCTGGAGGTCGGCCGGAAATTCTTCAATGACTTCGGATTGGAAACCGCCGAGCGCGACGGCATGGTCGTCTGCCGCTGCGCCGGGCGCGATCAGGATCAGGTGGTGCTCGTCGAGGGCAAGCGGAAACGCCTCCACCATGTGAGCTTCGGCGCCCGGGAAGGCGACATGGACGAGCTCCGTTCCAGGCTGGAAGCGGCCGGGGCCGAGTTCGCCGGCGCGCCCGAACATTTCGACCGGGGCGGCATCTGGTTCCGGGACATGGACGGCATGCTCACCAACATCCAGGCGGCCGAGCCGGCGCCCTGGGACGAGGGCCTGGCGCCGGACTTCAATACGCCGACCAGGCATCCGCGCCTCGGCGAGCGGACGGCGCTGATCGAGGATCCGCCGGTCCGGCCCCGGCGCCTGGGCCACGTGGTGCTGTTCGCCCGGGACGCGGCCGGAAAACAGAAGTTCTATACCGACGTGATGGGTCTCGCGCTGGCCGACAGCGTCGCCGACTTCCTGCACTTCATGTACGCGCCGACGGGCAGCGACCACCACATCGTCGCCTTCGCCAAGTCGGGCGGCTACGGCATCCAGCATGCCGGCTTCGAGGTGGGCTCCACCGACGAGGTGGGCATGGGCGGCCGCCAGATGGTGGACAAGGGCTATATCGCCTCATGGGGCCCGGGACGCCACGGGCCGGGCTCCAACGTGTTCTTCTATATGCGGGATCCGTGGAACGGCATCGTCGAATACTTCGCCGACATGGATTTCATCCCGGAAGGCGCCGACTGGAACGCCGAAAACTGGGCGTCCAAGGAATCGACGGTGGTCTGGGGAACCTCCGAGCCCAAGGACTTCCCGACCAACTTCGAAATTCTCGACGGCCCGGGGATGCACTAACCGCTCTCGGGCGGCGCCGGGAAACAGCAGCTTCCCTACCCCGGCCGCTGGCTGGCCTCGACGATGCGCGACAGGGTGACATGGCCGACCGGCGCGCCGTCCGGGCCGGTGACCGTCGCCTGGGCGAGGCCGGCCTTGGCCAGGGTCACCGAGGCGTCCTCGAGGACCGTCTCGGCGGGCAGCTCCATGCCCTTGGCCGCCCCTTCATAGCCGGTCATGATCGAGGCCAGGGTCACCACCCGCCCCCGGTTGATGTGCTTCACGAAGTCGGCGACATAATCGTCGGCCGGGCGCATGATGATGTTCTGGGGCCCATCCTCCTGAGCGATCTCGCCGTCCTTGAGGATGGTGATCTTATCGCCCAGCTTCAGGGCTTCGTCCAGGTCGTGGGAAACGAACAGGATGGTCTTGTTGAGCTCGGCCTGGAGCGCGAGGAGGACATCCTGCATCTCGGCGCGGATCAGCGGATCGAGGGCGGAAAACGCCTCGTCCATCAGGAGCACCTCGGCATCGGTCGCCAGCGCCCGGGCGAGACCCACCCGCTGCTGCATGCCGCCCGAAAGCTGGGCCGGATAATGGTCCTCGTAGCCGGTGAGCCCGACCCGCTCGATCCAGGCCTCGGTTCGCCGCCGGCGCTGGTCCTTGTCGACGCCCTGGACGTTCAGCCCGTAGCCCACATTGTCGAACACGGTCCGGTGGGGGAACAGGGCGAAGCGCTGGAACACCATGCTGACCGCGTGACGGCGGAACTCCGTCAGCGCCCTGCCGTCCATCGCCGTCACGTCGGCGGGGCCGACCAGCACCCGGCCCTCGGTGGGATCGATCAGCCGGTTGACGTGGCGCAGCAGCGTCGACTTCCCCGACCCGGACAGCCCCATGACCACGTGGATGGACCCGGGCGCCACGTACATGTCGATGGCGCGCAGTCCGACGACATGGCCGGTCTCCTCGAGGAGCTGCTGCTTGCCGGCGCCGTCCCGGACGCGGGCCATCACCGCCGGCGGATCGCGGCCGAATACCTTGTAGAGTCCCTCGATCCGGATACCGACGTCGCTCATGAACTGACGATCTGGCGGTGCCTCTGCAAACGCCGGCCGTAATTCTGGGAAACCCGGTCGAAGACGATGGCGAGCGCGACCACGGCGGCGCCGTTGAACAGGCCCAAGGCGAAATACTGGTTGGTCACCGCCTGAAGCACCGGCTGCCCCAGGCCCTTCACCCCGATCATCGAGGCGATGACCACCATGGACAGCGCCAGCATGATGGTCTGGTTGACGCCGGCCATGATGTTGGGGAGCGCCAGCGGCAGCTGGACGCTGACCAGCCGCTGCCACGACCCCGCCCCGAAGGCGTCGGTGGCTTCCAGGATGTCCTTGTCCACCAGCCGGATGCCGAGATTGGTCAGCCGGATCACCGGCGGCAGGGCGTAAACCACGACCGCGATGACGCCCGGCACCTTGCCCAGCCCCAGCAGCATGACCACCGGGATCAGGTAGACGAAGATGGGCATGGTCTGCATCACGTCGAGGATCGGCAGGATGGCCCCCTGGGTGCGGTCGGAGCGGGACATGGCGATGCCGATGGGCAGCCCGATGGCGACGGCGATCACCGTGCAGACGCAGATGATGGCGAGCGTCCGCATGGTGTCCTCCCACATGCCCAGGACGCCGATGGCGGCGAACGCCGCGACCACGCCGGCGACCAGTCTGATGCTTCGGCTGGCGCCGAACGCGATCGCGCCCAGCGCGATCAGAACCAGCCACCAGGGCGACGCCAGCAGGAGCCGCTCGAACCACACCAGAAAGGCCAGCATCGGATCGAAGAAGTTCTCGATGCTCTCGCCGAAGGTTCGGGAGAAACCGCGGTAGCCTTCGTCAAGGGAGCGGCGCAGCGCCCGCAGGGTCTCTCGGTTCAGTTCGGGAAAAGTCAACAGCCATTCGGGCATGGTAAATCTCCGCGCGGTTGCGCGTCCCTACGGTTCAACCTCGGCGCCTTCGTACGGAACTTACGACGTCGCCGCCGTCACCTTCGCGGCGACCGCGGCCGGCACCCATTTCGTCCAAACGCCCTCGAAGTTCTTGATGAAGTATTCCGCGGTCTCCTGGGCGTCGGCCTGTTGGTTGTCCTTCCAGGCCAGCACCGCATTCACCACCTTGTTCTCCCAGGAGAACTTGCTGACGAAGCTCATCGCCTCCGGCGCCGAATCGGCGAATTTGGACGTCACCACGGTCAGCACCTTGGACGCCGGGTACATGTTCGGCTTGGGATCCGCGCAATCCGGCTTGGCCATGCAGGCCCAGGAGGCCGGATCGTGGGTCATGCCCTCGAGCCGCACCATCGGATACTTGCCGAGGACCGAGGTCGGCGCCCAGTAGTAGCCGAAGAACGGCTCCTTGCGTTCATAGGCCTTGGCGATGGCCGCGGAGAGGCCCTCGCCGGATCCCGGATCGAAGGACACGAAACCGGCCTTCTTGAGACCATAGGCTTCGAACAGGTTGCCGTTGATGATCTGGCAGGCCCAGCCCGACGGGCAGCTGTAGAACCGGCCCTTGCCGGGCTCCTCCTTGTCCGGGAACAGGTCCGGACGCTTCAGGACCGCCTGGAGCGTGGTGAGCTCGGGATGCTTCTTGAGGAAATAGTCCGGTATCCACCAGCCCTCCTCGCCGCCGTCCTTGAGGATTTGTCCGGCGATCTTCAGCCGGCCTTCCTTGACCGCCCGTTCGACGACCTCGCGCGCCGAATTGATCCAGATTTCCGGCGCAAGGTCGGGTTCGCCCTTCTCGGTCATGGAGGTGGTGGTCGGCACCGTATCGCCGGGGACGAGCTCGACGTCGCAGCCGTACCCCTTGTCCAATATGGTCTTGTACACGTGAGCGGCGACGGCGGCCGATTCCCAGTTCATCTCGGCGATGGTCACCTTGCCGCAGGCGGCATGGCTCTGGGTTGGCGCCGCGAGCCAGGCCGTCAGTACGGCCGCCGCGATCGTCAATTTACGCATGGGAAACTCCCTGA
>JAJECC010000027.1 GCA_022822205.1 Rhodospirillales bacterium
CGGATGGCTTCCAGGAACGGCAGGCTTTCGATGTCGCCGACCGTGCCGCCGATTTCACAAAGGACGAAATCCTCGCCGTTTAGGTCGGCCTTGACGAATTCCTTGATGGCATCGGTGATGTGCGGGATCACCTGGATGGTGGCGCCGAGATATTCGCCGCGCCGCTCCCTGGCGATGACCTGGGAATAGATGCGGCCCGTGGTGACGTTGTCGGACTGCTTGGCGTCCACATTGGTGAATCGCTCATAGTGTCCGAGATCGAGATCGGTCTCCGCCCCGTCATCGGTGACGTAGACCTCGCCGTGCTGGTAGGGGCTCATGGTTCCCGGATCGACGTTGATATAGGGGTCGAGCTTTCGCAAGCGGACCTTGTATCCGCGCGCTTGCAGGAGCGCGCCCAGGGACGCCGATGCCAGTCCTTTTCCAAGGGATGAAACCACGCCGCCGGTGATGAAAATGAACCGCGTCATGGACCGACAACCTACTACAACATCTTGTAGTTAGGAAGAGCGGAGACGGCATTTCTGCCGCCAAAACGCACTTTTTTTGTCACGGCCCGCGCCGCGCCCGATTTAGGCGACCGGCGCTGCGCCCAATTCGGGCAGCCGGGGCTATCGAGCCGGCGTCGTCGGCACTGAAGGAACGCTCGGCACCGATGGGTTGGCCGGCGCGTTCATCGGTCCCTGGGACGAGGACTGACCCGCCGGCCCGCCGCCATCGAGAATTGACCCCGGTGCGCCGCGGCTCTGTTCGTTGGCGATAATCGCCAGGGCGAGGCTGACCGCCATGAACGCCGCCGCGACGACGGCTGTCGCGCGGGTCAGCAGATTGGCCGCCGACCGGCTGGTCATGAAGCCGCCCATGCCGCCGCCGCCGCCACCGCCGCCGATTCCCAGGCCGCCGCCCTCGCTTTTCTGCAGCATGACGAGCCCGATCAGGGTCAGGGCCAGCAGGACCAGAACGACTGTGAGTACGGCTACCATGAATTCCTCTGGGGCTTCCTCTCCGAATGAGGCGCGTCTTTTAGACCTTCCGAAGCGGCTTGGCCAGTATCAAGTTGCCTCATCGGGGTCCGGGTCCGGCCATGACGCAGTCATTTATGGACCGCGCCCGCAATGGCCAGGAAGTCATCCGCCTTCAAACTTGCGCCGCCGATCAGACCGCCGTCCACGTCGGGCAGCGCCAGCAGGCTTGCGGCATTTTCCGGTTTCATGGAGCCGCCATAGAGAATCCGGACCTCATCGGCCACCTCGGCGCCGAGATGGGACGCCAGTCCGTTCCGGATGGCGGCGTGCGCCCCCTGAACTTCCCCGGTCGTCGGCGTGCGGCCGGTGCCGATCGCCCAGACCGGCTCATAGGCGATCACCACCTCGGTCCCGCCGAGGTCCCTGGGGCACGAGCCGGACAACTGACCGAGGACCACGTCCAGCGTCCTGCCGTCATCCCTCTCCTGCTCCGTTTCGCCGATGCAGATGATCGGCGCCAGACCGGCGGCGCGGGCGGCCGTGGCCTTGTCGTGAACCAGCGCATCCCCCTCCCCGTGACCGGTGCGGCGCTCCGAATGCCCGACGATGACGTAGGAACAGCCCAAATCCCTCAGCATGGCCGCGCTGATATCGCCGGTGTGCGCCCCGCTCCCGGCGACATGACAGTCCTGACCGCCGACGGCGACGGGCGATCCCGCGAGTTCACCGGCCGCGGCGGCGATCGCCGTCGCGGGCGGGCAAACGAGGAGTTCGCAACTCCCGCCGGCTTCCGCGGCGCCGCCGCGAACCCCACGCGCCAAAATCCGGGCGTCCCCGGCGAGACCGTTCATTTTCCAGTTTCCGGCAATCAGGGGACGTCGGGACATGGTTCGGGAACTCGTCAGGGCAGTGGCGGGACGCGGGTGCGGAGCCGCTTGTGTAGCATTTTTGGCGTCCGAGTCCAGCGCCCGGAACACCCTACTACTTGCCCGGCTTCGAGGCCGGGTTGAAGATCGGCCTGAACCCGAACACGGCATCTTCCTTCGTGTCCACCGAGACCTCCACGGCGTGCATATGGGCCGCGCCATAGACTTCCAGCGCCGTGACATTCGGCGCCCGCTGGGGGAACGGGTGGAAAATCCGGAAATTGTGGCTGTCGCCGAAGATCAGCAGGACAGGCTTCCCGTATTCGGCGGCCCGGCGAACGAGAAGCTCGCCAAAGCGGCTGAAACCGCTCCCCCTGGTGAACTTCTCGGTCTTTCTGTCGAGACTCCCGTAGTCGAGAATATTGGCATGAATGGCGACGACCACCGCCGCGGCACCGGCCGCCGCTGCCCTGTCGAACCCGTCCTCGAGCCACGCGGCGTTTGCCTTGTCCCGCGCTTTGAACTCCAAGACCGCCTGGGCGCTCGGCGAGTTGCCGGGCCTGGCATTGGCGAGGGTCCGGTTATTGTTGTTGGACCCCACCACATGGGCCACAACGAACCACACGCCGTCCCGGCTGAACCGGCTGTTCTCGACGTAGCGCGCGTAAGTGGGCATGAGGTCGGACTGTCGCTCGATGGGAAGCGGCGATTTCCCGAGGCTCATCGGCCTGTCGAAATAAGTGCGCCGGATGAAATCCAGCCGTTCGACCGGATCGAACCGGCCCGCCCGCAAACGGTGGCAGTCGGTCCATTCGTTGTCGCCGGGCGTGTAGACCACCGCGGCCGCGAAGTCGTTCATGAATCGCTTCTGGTCGAGAAGCATCTGATCGGAGCATGGGGTGGACCCGGATTTGGTGTCGCCGATATGCAGCGTAAACGCCGGCGCCTTCGCATTGATTTCGGCGATCAGCCGCTCGAAAGGCGGATAGACCTTTGCCGGCCGGCCGTAGGGCATGTCGCCGAGGGCGACGAACTTGAATTCCGCCGCCGGGGCCGAGGTGGCGATGCAAAGCCCGACAAGCGCCAGACCAATTCCGTTCTTCATTCGTCCCTGTTCGCCGATACATCCTTACCGTCGAACGACGGTAGCCGCCGCGCCGATACCCGGCAAGCCGATTGGCCGAGCCCGGCGTTGATTGCCCGGGGTCACACTCTTATGATGCCGCCGCTTCGGCGCGGGGTGATACAGTCCCCCATCGTTTCAACTCGTCAGCGGACCTGGGTCATGTTGAATGTCTTTAAGCAAAAAGTCCTGAAAATCGCCACCTATATCCTGTTCGGTATTCTGATTCTCAGCTTCGGCATCTGGGGTATCGGCGATCATCTTCCGGGCGCCCGGCAGGCCGCCAGCCAGATTGTCGCCACGGTCGGTGAGCACGACATCACCCGGCACGAAGTGGGCCGCGAGATCTCGCAGCAGATTCGGCGATTCCGCCAGCAACTCGGCATCAATATAGACGCGACCCAGGCCCGGGAAATGGGATTATTGGACGCCGCCCTCGAAAACATCGTCCAGCGCGATCTTCTTACCATCGGCGCGGGCGATCTCGGTCTCCTGATCAGTGACGATGTGGTCCGCGCCAACATCCAATCGGACGAGCGCTTCCGGACACCGCAGGGAGCGTTCAACCGTGCCGCATTTGACCAGGCCCTCCGCAACAACGGTCTTACCGAGGCCGGTTACGTCGCCTTGCTCCGCAACACGCTCCTCCGGCAGCAATACCTGAGCAGCCTCGACGCCGGGGAGGCGCTGCCCTCGACCATGGTGAATCAAGTGTACCGCTACCGGAACCAACGGCGGACCGCCGAAATTATTCGGCTGGACAACGCTGCCGTCAGGAACGTCGGCGAACCTGATTCGGCCGCCCTCCGGGAATTTCATCAGCGGAACGCCGCCCGGTTCACCGCGCCGGAGTACCGCGCGCTGACCCTGGCGGAACTGAAGACCAAGGACATTCTCGACGAAATCGACGTAACCGATGAAGCCATCGAGGAAGAATACCAGGCCCAGATCGCCCGGTACTCGACGCCGGCGCGGCGGGAACTCCGGCAAATCCTCGTGGAGGACGAATCCAAGGCTCGCGACGCCTACACCAAACTCTCCCTCGGTGAAGATTTCGCCAAGGTTGCCGAGGACGTCGCGGGGTTGGGGCCCGCCGATACCGATCTCGGGCTGTTGAGCCGGGATCAGGTGCCGCTCCCGGAATTGGCCGATGCGGCCTTCGCCCTGGCTACGGGAACCGTCAGCCAGCCCATCAAGACAGCTTTGGGTTGGCATATTGTCCGCGTCGGCGAGGTCCGGGAGGCGACCGTCCAGCCCTTGAGCGAGGTGCGGGACGAGATTCGCCGCGTGCTGGCCGAAGACAAGGCGGTCGATGAACTGTTCGGGCTGGCCAACCGGTTCGAAGACGTACTCGGCGGCGGGGCCACCATCGAAGAGGCGGCGCGGCAATTGAATATCAATGTCCGCAAGATCAGCGCGCTGTCCGCCGCGGGCACCGACGCCCGGGGCCAGCCGGTAGAGGGGATCAACCCTCAAAACCCGATCCTCCGGACCGCGTTCGAAACCGAACAGGGTCAGGAGAGCGCCCTGAACGACCTCGGCGACAATGGCTATTTCATCCTCCGGGTGGACCGGGTGACGCCGCCGACATTGCGGCCGTTGGCCGGCATCCGCGACCGCGTCGCCGCGGCCTGGAAGGACGCGGCGCGCGCCAAGGCGACCCGAAAACGGGCGGAAGATCTCGTCGCCCGCCTCAAGAGCGGTGTCACGCTAAGCGAACTGAGCAACCTGGGCGGCGCGGAGATTTCGGAGACCAAGCCGTTTCTTCGCACGGGTCAGGGCTTGGACAAGCCCCTGCCCGGCCAGCTGATCACGGAGCTGTTCGGTACCGACCGGGGCGGCGTGGTCGCGGCGGCGGGAGACGGCGCGCACTACGTTGCCCGCCTGAAAGATGTCGTTGCCGCCGTTCCTTCCGCCGACCGGGATGGCTTGAGCGCCGTCCGGGACCAGATTGCCGGCGATATCGGGGCGGATCTGACCGCCCAATTCACTCAGGCGCTCCGCCAGCGTCACGGGGTGACGGTCAATCGGGCCAGCCTCGAACAATCCTATCAACAGTGATCGAATTCTCGCCCGATTTCCCGACGTTTGCGGAAACGTTCGGCCGGGGCCGGCCGCAGGTCGTCTCGACCCGGCTGATTGCCGATCTGGAAACGCCGGTCTCGGCGATGATCAAGCTGGCGCAAGGCCGGCCCAACAGCTTTCTGCTCGAATCCGTCGAGGGTGGGGCCATTCGCGGCCGCTATTCCTTCGTCGGGCTGCGTCCGGACCTGATCTGGCGCTGCCGGGGGAATAGGGCGGAAATCAACCGCCAAGTACTTGATGACGCGGGTGCATTCGAGCCCTGTCCCGTCGCCGCGGCGGACGGGACTTTGGCCTCGTTCCGCGCACTGCTCGCCGAGTCCCGTATAGATTTGCCCGAGGGCATGCCGCCGATGGCCGCCGGTCTCTTCGGTTATCTGGGCTACGACGCCGTACGCCTGGCCGAAGCCATTCCGGACAAGAACCCGACCCATATCGATGTGCCGGACGGGCAATTCGTCCGTCCGACGGTGATCGCCATATTCGACGCGGTCGACGATACGGTTTCGGTGGTCACCCCGGTATGGGCGGATAGTGGGGCCACCCCCGAAGCCGCCTATGACGGGGCCCGCGCGCGTCTGGAGCGGGTGGTCGAGGAATTCGAAGGCCCCCTGCCCTCGACCGGCTTCGATCCCCGTGAGTTCGACGGCAGCCTGCCGGCCGTCGGCGAGCCCGACTCGAACATGGAGCCCGCCGAGTTTCACCGGATGGTGGAACAAGCAAAAGAATACATCCGGGCGGGCGACATCTTTCAGGTGGTGCTGTCGCAGCGGTTTTCGGTGCCGTTTTCCCTGCCGCCCCTATCGCTCTACCGGGCGCTCAGGCGGGTCAACCCGTCACCGTTTCTGTTTTTCCTCGACTTCGACGGGTTCGCGATCATCGGTTCCAGCCCGGAACTTCTGGTACGCATTCGTGACGGCCGGATCACCATCCGGCCTATTGCCGGCACGCGGCCGCGAGGAGAAAACGCCGCCGCCGACAAGGCTTTGGCCGACGACCTGCTCGCTGACCCCAAGGAACTGGCCGAGCATCTGATGCTGCTCGATCTCGGGCGCAACGATGTGGGCCGGGTGGCACAAGTGGGTAGCGTCGATGTCACCGACCGGATGATCATCGAACTCTACTCCCACGTCATGCACATCGTCTCCAATGTCGAAGGCGAACTGGACGAAGCGCACGACGAAGTCGACGCCCTGCTCTCCGGATTTCCCGCCGGCACGGTTTCCGGCGCGCCGAAGGTGCGGGCCATGGAGATCATCGACGAGCTGGAACCGTCCCGTCGCGGCATCTATGCCGGCTGCATCGGCTATTTCGGCGCCAACGGCGACATGGATACCTGCATTGCGCTCAGGACGGCCGTGCTGAAGGACGAGACTTTGTTCGTCCAGGCGGGCGGCGGGATCGTCGCCGATTCCGATCCCCGGTCGGAGTTCGAGGAAAGCCGGAACAAGTCCCGGGCGCTGATCCGGGCGGCCGAGGAAGCTGTCCGCTTCGCTGGTGGAAGGGCGGGCAACCGATCGTTTTAGTTGGCGGCGGCTGGCCGGGCCGCAACGCCAAACCAAGCCAAAAAAACACTCCCAAATCCAGGATTTCCAATTTATTCAACCTGACAAACTTTTTTGGGTTCCCTAACATGAACACGTCCGGCATCGGGCCGGCGCTCAACGGGAGAGAACGTGCAATGCTCAGACGATGGCTGTCGCTGGCCGTGTTGCCATTGACCGCGTGCCAAACCGCGGGCAGCGATCCCGATTTAGCCGTCAGGGTTTTTGATCAGTTGGCGTACCGCGGCACCGCGGGCGCCCACCCCAATTCGCTCCAGCTCATGCTCGAGACCGACTACGAGAAGGGCCGCCTTTCCCGTTGGGAGGAACCGGTCTGGGTTACCGTCGAAGGTGTTTCTTCGACGGACAAGGAATACGCCCAAATCCGGCGGATCATGGCCGAACTAGGAGCTGTCGCCGGGACCGAAATCAATTACGTCGAACCCGGGGGCCGCCGGCGTAGCGGGAACTTCCGGTTCAGTTTTCTGGATCAGGAAAACCTGATCATCAACAAGTCGGAATTTGCGTCCTGTGCCGCCCGGGTCAACCGCTATGGCGACAGCAGGATCAAGAGCGTCCATGTCCGTATCGCGATGAAAAACGCGAAGCAACTGCAGCGTTGCATCTATCACGAGGTGCTGCACGGCTTTGGTCTCGCTCATACGACGTTGGTGCCGTCGGTAATGAATTACGGTTCCGACGCAGACAGCCCCACCGCCTGGGACCTGATGGTTCTCCGGACCATGTACAGCAAGACCTTTGAATCGGGCATGACCCGGCAGGATTCGCTTCATTTGGCGCGCCGCGCCGTTCAAACATCGCAATGATAGGAGCTTGAAGGATGCGAATGGGATTAACCCGGATCGGGACCGGCGCGTTGGTTGCCGTACTCGCGGGCTGCGTGACGGCCCCCAAGACCGGCCAGGAGAACATCTCCGCAAGTGAGAGTCCGTTGTTATTCGCGCACCCGGACGGCCTGTCCATGCAGGCGCGGCATTTTCGCCTCTTCGATCCCAGAAATACCGGCGCCAACATCTATCGCGGCAACTGGCGGCCGTCAGGCGGCGGCCGGAGACCGCTCTTCGTCGCCTATTACCATTCGGCGGGCCCCGGGTATGAATTTACCAGCACCCCCACTGACGTAGCCAAGCGCTACGTGTCCGGTCTCACATTCGGCAAGGGCGGCAAACCGGCCTTGGGGTTGACCGGAACGGCGCGGAACAAATTCGGCGCCGTCAGCATACAGCACTTCAGCGTGGCCGGCAGCGCATGCTTTGGGTTCGTCCAATACTTTGGCGACGCGACTTTCAGCACCACTCAGGGGTCCGAACTGCTCCAAGGATTTTATTGCGGCACCGAGGCCGATTCGCTGCCGGGTTCCAAGGTCAGCGCCATCATGGACTCCATCGGGGTGAAGGGACACCACGTGCCCCCCGCGGTCGCGGCGGCGGTTGAACGGCAACGTGTGAATTCGGCGGTCAGCAACTTCCTTGTCAGCATCGACTGGGCGGGCCGCTTTGACGGCCTGAGCGGCCGCATGTCGGCCACCAATACCGAAGGCCGGAACGGGCGGATCGCGGTATCGCTGCCCAACCGTGCCGGGACCTGCACGGGCCAATGGCGAGTGAGTTCCGGCACTTACGGATCGGCCCAAGTGCCGACCGGCAGCTGGAATCTGGTGTGCACCAACGGCCTTAAGGCTTCGGGTAACTTCACCAGCCGGACAAAAGGCTATGGATCCGGCACGGGTAAGGACGTGGACGGCAAAGCGGTAAGCTTCAGTTTCGAGCCGGCTTGAGCAAATCCGGACCGCACTGTAGGCGGTTCCCGTTAACGGACCACGAACTAGCTTTCAGCGGCCATATCGGCGGAAAGCCCGTCGATGATCGGGCAGTCGGGGCGGTCGTCGCCATGGCATTTCTCGGCCAGTTCCCGAAGGGTTTGCCGCATGGACTGGAGATGAGCGATCCGCTGTTCGACCTCGGCGATATGGCGTTCGGTCAACGCCTTCACCTCGGCGCTCGCCCGATTGCGGTCCTGCCAAAGGTCCAACAGGTCACCGACATCGCGAATGGAGAAGCCCAGATCCCGGGCCCGATGGATAAATCTCAGGGTCTCGAGGTCGTCAGGCGAGTATTCCCTGTACCCGTTCTCGGCGCGCCGCGGCGCCGGACCAAGCCCGATGCTTTCGTAATAACGGATGGTCTTTGCCGCGATCCCGGATTTGTCGGCCACTTCGCTGATATTCATTTCGATCCTCGAACGAATTGCCTGGTTCCGAAGTCAGATTGCGATCAAAGCCGGGCCCGGCGCAACCGCAGCGCATTGGTAATCACCGAGACCGAGCTCAGGCTCATGGCGACGCTGGCGAAGATCGGGCTCAGCAACAGTCCAAACCACGGGAACAGAATTCCCGCCGCCAACGGCACCCCCAAAGTGTTGTAAGCAAACGCAAATCCCAGGTTCTGGCGAATGTTGCGCATGGTCGCCGCACTGAGATTCCGGGCCCGGACGATGCCCCGGAGATCGCCTTTCACCAGGGTCAGGCCGGCGCTTTCGACGGCGATGTCGGAGCCGTCGCCCATGGCGATGCCCACATCCGCCAGCGCCAGGGCCGGGGCATCGTTGATCCCGTCGCCTGCCATGGCGACCACCTTGCCCGCCGCCTTCAGATCGTTGATCAGGGCGGCTTTCGCCCGCGGGAGGATGCCCGCGTGAATTCGCTCGACGCCAAGTTCCGACCCGACGGCCTCTGCCGTGCCGGCCGCATCGCCGGTGGCCATGATAATTTCAATCCCAGACTGTTTCAGCAACGGAACGGCTTCGCGCGTGCTTTCCTTGATTGGGTCGGTGACTACGAGAAGTGCAAGCAGTTCCGTGCCCCGCGCCAGATAGATCACCGTGCCGCCCGCGGCGGACGACTTTTCCGCCATATCCCGAAGATGGTCTATCCCGATGCCCTGTTCCGCCATGAGCGATGGCCCCCCGAGGAACGTGACATGGCCATCGATGGCGCCGCTGACACCCAGTCCGTCCAGAGACTTGAATGCCGTGGCCTCGGCAGGTGTCAGGCCCCTCTCCCGGGCGGACTGCAGGATGGCCCGGGCGATGGGATGGGCGCTGCCGACTTCGAGAGAGGCGGCGAGGCGGAGCGCTTCCGCCTCGTTCGCGCCGCCCATGGGAAGAACCTGGGACAAAACCGGGCGGCCCTCGGTCAGGGTGCCCGTTTTATCGACAACCAATGTGTCCACCCGTTCCAGGGTTTCGAGAGCTTCGGCGTCCCGGGCGAGCACGCCGGCCCGCGCGCCCCGGCCCATGGCGACCATGATCGACATGGGCGTCGCCAGCCCGAGCGCACAGGGACACGCAATGATCAGGACGGCAACGGCATTGAGAAGCGCAAAGGTGAGCCGCGGTTCCGGCCCCACCGCCGCCCAGACGGCGAAGGTCGCGGCCGCCACCAAAACCACCGCCGGGACGAAATACCCGGCGGCGACATCGGCCAGCCTTTGGATGGGCGCCCGGCTCCGCTGGGCGTCGGCGACTATCTGGACCAGCTTCGACAGCATGGTCTCCCGGCCAACCCGGTCGGCGGACATGACGAAGCTCCCCGATATATTCGCGGTGCCGCCGATCACGGAATCATTCTCCGCCTTGACGACCGGCAGAGGTTCTCCGGTGATCATGGACTCGTCGACATCCGAGCGGCCATCGAGGATGCGGCCGTCGACGGGAATCGTATCTCCGGGGCGAACCCGAAGGGAATCACCTCGGGCGATTTCGTCCAACGGCACCTCGAAATCCCCGTCGGGGGTGACTTTAAGCGCGGTTGCCGGCTCCAGGCTCAAAAGCGCCCGGATGGCCTCTCCGGTGCGGTCCCGGGCGCGAAGCTCCAGCACCTGTCCCGCGGCAACCAGGACGGTAATTGCGGCCGCGGCCTCGAAGTAGACCGGTACCGCGCCGCCATGGCCTTGAAAGGCAGGGGGGAAAATGCCCGGAAACAGCAGTGCGGCGACGCTGTAAATGTATGCGGTGCCCACGCCCAGCCCGATGAGGCTGAACATATTGAGCTTCCAGGTGCGGACGGACTGCCAGAACCGCACGAAGAACGGCGCGCCGGCCCACAACACCACGGGCGTGGAGAGCACGAACTGGATCCAGGCCGAGATATGGGCGGGAACCGCCGTCTCAACCGGATTCCCGGGAACCAGGTGCCCCATGGCCAAAACCAGCACGGGGGCGCCAAACAATGCGCCCACCCACATCCGCCGGGTCATGTCGGTAAGTTCGGGATTTTCCAGGAAAACGGCTTCCGCCGGGTTTTCCGGTTCCAGTCCCATGCCGCAGTCGGGGCATGTGCCCGGCCCCGGATTGCGCACCTCCGGATGCATGGGACAGGTGTGAATGATCTCGGATGGGGCGGGCGCTGAGTCCAACAAAAGACACCTTCTAGTCAGGTTGAAGGTTTATATAGGGGTTCCAGCGGCGGGAAGGTCAACCCGGGATGCATCCCAATGACGTGAGTTTTCTTGACCCTCGGCGGGCAGACTTGCAATGTGGCGCCCAGCCGATGATGGAACCGCGATTTTTCTAATTTTCCTAATAAATAAACTCTCATAACCGATTGAAATGATTTTATTAATCGACAACTACGATAGCTTCACCTACAACCTGTTCCACTATCTGGGTGAGCTCGGCGCGGAGATGGCCGTGCATCGCAACGACGCCATAACGGTGGATGATGCCCTCGGCCTGAAACCGGACGGTGTACTGATATCACCCGGTCCGTGCGATCCCGACAAGGCGGGGATCTGCCTCGATTTGGTGGCGGCCGCGGCGGCGGAGGGGCTGCCGCTGTTCGGTGTCTGCCTGGGGCACCAGGCCATCGGACAGGCGTTCGGCGCCAAGGTGGTCCGCGCGCCGGCTCCCATGCACGGCAAGATGAGCGCGGTTTCCCACGACGGATCGAGCGTGTTCAATGGGCTGAACAGCCCATTTCAGGCCACCCGCTATCATTCCCTCACCCTCGACGAGGAACCATGGCCGGAAGAGCTGGAAATCACCGCCCGCGGCGATGACGGCTTGATCATGGGGATTCAACACAGCACATTGCCGATCGCCGGGGTTCAATTTCACCCGGAAAGCATCGCATCGGAGCATGGGCACTCCATCCTGGGGAACTTTTTGAAGATGATCGAGAACGATAAGGTAGCGGCATGAACGACATGCCCGATATGAAAAACTACATTGCCGCCGCGGCAGGCGGTTCGCCGCTGGATGAGGCCCAGGCCGAGGCCGCGTTCAACATCATCATGTCCGGCGATGCGACACCCGCTCAAATCGGCGGCTTTCTGATGGCGCTTCGCGTCCGGGGCGAGACGGTCGAGGAAATCACCGGCGCCGCCCGGGCCATGCGGGCCAAATGCCTCTATGTGGAAGCGCCGGACAACGCCATGGATGTGGTGGGGACCGGCGGCGACGCCACCGGGACCTACAACATTTCCACGGGCGCCGCCTTGGTTGTCGCCGCCTGCGGCGTACCGGTCGCCAAGCACGGCAATCGGGCGCTGTCTTCGAAGTCCGGCGCGGCGGATACCCTGGCTGCCCTCGGCATCAATACGGATGCGGATTTCGACCTGATCGAACAATCCATCGCCGAGGCCGGCATCGGTTTCCTCATGGCGCCCCGTCACCACAGCGCCATGCGCCACGTTGCCGGCGCCCGGGTGGAGTTGGCCACCCGCACCATCTTCAATCTGCTGGGACCGATCTGCAACCCGGCGGGGGTCAAACGGCAACTGACCGGGGTCTTCGCCCGGGAATGGGTCGAACCGGTGGCCAGCACCCTCGGCCGGCTGGGCAGCGAGCGCGCCTGGGTGATGCACGGCGGCGACGGCACCGATGAGCTGACCACCACCGGGGTTTCCTATGTTTCCGAGTGGAACGGCGGCGCGGTGACCAGTTTCGAAGTGTCGCCGGAGGACGCCGGGCTGCCGGTGGCCAAACCCGAGGACCTCAAAGGCGGGGATGCCGGGACCAATGCCGCCGCCCTCCGCGCCGTCTTGGCCGGTGAGTCCGGGGCCTACCGGGACGTGGTGTTGTACAACGCGGCCGCCGCCCTCGTGGTCGCCGACAAAGCAGGCGATCTCCGGGCGGGCGTCGAAATGGCGGCCGAGGCCGTCGATAGCGGCAAGGCGCAGGCGTCCCTGGATCGCATGATCGAACTGACCAACAGCCGCAACGAGGAGGGAGGGGACGGGTGAGCGACGTCCTCGAGAAGATCTGTAACGACAAGCGCGCTCACATCGAAGCGCAAAAGGCCGCGCGCCCCCCGGGTGAGGTCAAGGCCGCGGCCGCCGGGGCTTCGGCACCCAGAGGTTTTGCGGAACGGCTAAAAGCTGCGGGTGAGACCGGGTACGGCCTGGTCGCCGAGATCAAGAAGGCGTCGCCTTCCCGCGGCCTGATCCGCGCGGATTTCGACCCCCCTGCCCTGGCGAAAGCCTACTCGGACGGCGGCGCGGCCTGCCTTTCGGTTCTGACCGATATTCCTTATTTCCAGGGTGACGATGCGTTCCTCGCCCGGGCGCGGGAGGCGGTCGACCTGCCGGCGCTCCGCAAGGATTTCATGCTCGACCCCTATCAGGTGTACGAGGCCCGGGCGATCGGCGCCGACTGTATCCTGTTGATCATGGCCGCGTTGAGTGACGCGGACGCCGCCGAGCTCGCCCGGATCGCGGAAGATCTCGGGATGGATGTCCTGGTCGAGGTTCACGACGAGGCGGAGATGGAGCGCGCGCTCGCCCTGTCGCCTTCCCTCCTCGGGATCAACAACCGCAACCTCAAGACCCTCGACGTGGATCTCGCCACGACGGAGCGGCTCGCGCCCATGAGCACCGGCGACGCGGTTCTGGTCAGCGAGAGCGGGCTCCATGGGCCGGCCGACCTCGCCCGGATGAGCGCCATTGGGATCAATTGCTTCCTGGTCGGGGAATCGCTGATGAAGCAGCCGGATGTGGCGCAAGCCACCCGCGATCTTCTGCGGCTGCCCGCGGATGCCGACCGGGCGAGCGCCTGAGCGGCATGCCGAAGCTCACCCACATCGATGACGACGGCAACGCGGTGATGGTCGACGTCTCCGGGAAGGACCGGACCGAACGGACGGCCACGGCGGCGGGCTCGGTCTATATGATGCCGGAAACCCTGAAGTTGATCATGGAAGGCGGGGTCAAGAAGGGAGACGTGCTCACCGTCGCCCAGCTCGCCGGCATCATGGGAGCCAAGAAGACCTCCGACCTGATCCCCCTTTGCCATCCGCTGGAGTTAAGTTCGGTGACGCTGGAGCTGACCTGCGACCCGGACCGCAACGCCGTCGACATTGCCGCCACTTGTAAAGTGACCGGCAAGACCGGTGTTGAGATGGAAGCGATGACGGCGGTCAGCATCGCGGCGCTTACCGTCTACGACATGGTCAAGGCGGTGGACCGGGGTATCCGGATCGGCGATATACGGCTGGTCCGCAAGTCGGGCGGCAAGTCCGGCGCCTTCGACGCGGAGACCCGGCCCTCATGATGATTTCCGTCGCGGACGCCCTGGCGCAGGTCCTGGCCGGCGTCGAGCCCCTCAATGCGGAGCGGGTCGGCGTCGCCAACGCGTTTGGGCGCGTGCTGGCCGAAGATGTCGCCTCGCGGCTCACCCAGCCGCCGCGCGCGGTCTCGGCCATGGACGGCTACGCGGTGCGCGCCGAGGATGTCGGCAAGGTGCCGGCAACATTGACCCGGATCGGCGAATCGGCGGCCGGCAACGGATATGACGGCGGTATCTCCGCCGGCCAGACGGTGCGTATCTTCACCGGCGCCCCTGTCCCCGACGGCGCCGATGCGATCGTCATTCAGGAGGACACCGAAACCGACGGCGACAAGATCACCATGACCGAGGCGCCCACGCCCGGCCGTTACATCCGCTCCGCCGGGCTGGATTTCGCCGAGGGCGACGTTCTGCTGGCCCGGGGCCGGCGCATGACCGCCCGCGATGTGAGCTTGGCCGCCGCCATGAATGTGCCTTGGCTAACGGTCACCCGGAAGCCGCGGATCGCGCTGCTGTCCACGGGCGATGAACTGGTGTTGCCGGGCGAGCCGGTCGGGCCCGACCAGATCATCAGCTCCAACAGCATCGGCCTTGGATCGTTCATTCAGGCCATGGGCGGCGAAGCCGTCAATCTCGGGATCGCCCGGGATGACCCCGACGATCTCCGCCGGATGCTCGACGGCGTCCGGGGCGCCGACATGCTGGTGACCATCGGCGGCGCGTCGGTCGGCGACTATGATCTGGTCAAGACGGTGCTTGGCGGCGAAGGCCTGGATATCACCTTCTCCACCGTCGCCATGCGGCCGGGCAAGCCGCTGATATTCGGCGCCATCCACGGCAAACCGATGCTCGGATTGCCGGGGAATCCGGTCTCGGCGGGCGTCACTTCGGTGCTGTTCCTGCGCCCGGCCATCGGCGTCATGCTCGGACTGAACAATGACGAAACCCCACGGGAGACAGCGCTCCTCGGCCGCGATGTTCCGGCCAACGATCACCGTCAGGACTACCTGCGCTCGACCCTCGGTATGAGCCCCGATGGCGAATTGACCGCCACCCCGTTCAAGAAACAGGATAGCTCCATGCTGCGCCTGTTTGCCCAGTCCGATTGTCTGGTCGTCCGGCCGCCCAACGCTCCGCCGCTGGCCGCGGGTGAGCGGGTCGACATCGTCCGGCTGGACTGGAGCAATCTCTCGGTCTGAGTCCCCGTCGCGGCCCAAATCGAAAATTTTTGGGTAATTTCGCAAAATTCCCTATTGACCCCAAAAAAGAACCAAACTAGAACATGTATGGGCGTTTCGGTTTTGTTCCATATGTAGTGTTGACCGCCCAAATTAACCCAGGGTCTTGTCGCACCGTATGAAGGGGGTCCCAATGTTGACCAAGAAGCAGTACGAATTGCTGGTTTTTATCGACCAAAAACTGCGGGAAACCGGGGTTCCGCCCTCTTTCGACGAAATGAAGGACGCACTTGATCTGCGCTCCAAATCCGGAATCCACAGGCTGATTACCGGCCTGGAAGAACGGGGTTTTATCCGTCGCCTTCCCCATCGGGCGCGGGCCTTGGAAATCCTCCGCCTGCCGGAGAATTTCCGTTCCGGCGACTTGCAGCCGGCGCGGCCCAACGGCTTCACCCCCAATGTCATCGAAGGCGGCTTCCGGCCGAAATCGCCCGAACCGGCGACCGCGGAAGAGCCGACGGCATTGCCGCTTCTGGGCAGGATCGCCGCCGGCACACCCATCGAGGCGCTGCGCGATCCGACCGGCAACATCGATATTCCCCCCTCCATGCTCGGCGGGGGTGAGCACTATGCCCTGGAGATCGATGGCGATTCGATGATCGACGCGGGCATCCACGATGGCGACACGGTGGTCATCGAGCAATGCGACACGGCGGAGAGCGGATCCATCGTCGTGGCGCTGGTCGACCGCAGCGAAGTCACGCTGAAGCGTCTGCGCCGCAAGGGCGGGACCGTGGCGCTCGAGCCCGCCAATAAGGACTACGAAACGCGGATATTTGGGCCCGACCGGGTTCAGGTCCAGGGACGCCTTGTAGGCCTGTTCAGGAAGTACTAGATGCCGCCCCGCGGCCGGCGGAGCACCCACGGCCGCGCGCCCCGTTCTCCTTGAACCGTCTTGACCGAGATTCCGCTCTCGCTAATCCATAGCGCATGCGCACCCTCGCGCCAAAGGTCAAACCGGTCGATGACCAATGCGGCGGTCCGGCATATGCGGCCGCGTACAGGTACCGTGGCCACCACAATATCGGCGCGCCGGCATTCTTCTTCGAGCGCCAGGCTGTCCCTGACCAGCGCAATCGTCCTTCCGGCTCTGTGGTAGATGCAGGCCAGCGCGTCGCATACCAGATCGTCGGCCCCGTCGGCCGGCCGCGCCGGCCACGGCGCGGGCGCCTCTCCGATTTGGCCCGCGGCCCGCAGCCAGACCGAACCGGCAAACCGCGAAGCCCGAACCGAAGACAAGGCGAGCCGGCCATCCTCTCGAACCACGCCGAACAATCGTGCTTCGCCGTCCACCAGGAGATCGGGGCCGGGTGCCCGGGGGATGGCCAGCACGCCGATCAGGACCAGCGGCACCCCGAGCAGCCGCCATTTTCTTTGCCACAGGCAAAGCCAGATGCCGCCCGACGCCACGGCAATCAGCGCGATCGTCGAAAAACCGCCGATCCCAAGGCTGGCGCCGGGTAGCGCCGCCATTCGCTCCGCCACATGGATGATGACGCCAACCCCCCAGCCCATGGCGGCGAGAAAGATGCCGTCCAGGCCCAAGGGCATTGCGATCAAGGCCAGGACCGCGAGGGGCATGACCAAGAATGCGGTCAACGGGACCGCAACCAAATTGGCCACGAGTCCCAGCACGGCAATCCGGTTGAAATGGTACACGGCAAATGGGCCCGTCGCCGCGCTCGCGACGATGGTGGTCAGCACGACGCCGCCGAAATAGAGCGGCAGCCCCCGCCACCACCGCCGGGTCAACGCCCAACGGGCACTCGCCCGGCGGCTGATCCATTCATAGACGGCGATCAGGGCGACAACCGCGGCGAAGGACATCTGGAAACTGGCGCTGAGCAGTGCGGCGGGCGTCAGCGCGAGAATGACCAGGGCGGCCCACGCGACCGAGCGCATCGAGATGCCTTGCCGGTCGAGAACAATCGCCACCAGGACCAGGCCGATCATCAGAAACGCGCGTTGGGTCGGGACCGTCGCACCGGCAAGGAGGGCATAGGCAAATGCGCCGATGACCGCGGCGACCGCCGCCCATTTCTTTATGGGATAGGGCAACGCGATGGCGGGGATCAGGGACAGGCCGCCCCGGACGATGACGAAAATGAATCCGGCGACCAGACCGATGTGGAGCCCGGAGATCGCCAGCAGGTGGGCAATCCCCGACGCGCGGAACGCCTCGAGGACAGGTTCACGGACAATCGTGCGTTGCCCGGTGATCAAAGCGGCCGCGACCGTACCGGCGTCGCCCGGAATGGCGGCCACCACCCGCTGCGTGACCCGCCATCGCAGCCGTTCGATGGCGGCCGCCAATCGCCACTCTTCCAGGTGCGACTGGACGATCCTGGCGCGCCCCAGGGCGAAACCGACGCCGGCAAGCTCCTGGAAATAGAACTGGCGCTGCAGGTCGAAGCCGCCCGGCAGAACGGGGGGAGGCGGCGGAGAGAGAACCGCGCGAACCGCGATCCAGTCCCCCGCCGCCAAGGCCGGCTGCGCGCCCCGGAGACGAACCCGGACCCGCGGCGGCTGCCGGGGCGCCGCCAGGTTTTGGATCCTGACCCGGTCCAGGGTCACGCGCACCCCATCGGGAAACGGCTCAAGGAGCACGATCCGCCCCTGGAGGCTGGCGGCGCTGCGACTTTCGGCCAGCACCGGGTGCTTGAGACCCAGGGTATGCCATTGAGCGCTCAGGAAACCGGAAGCGGCAATGAACAGTCCGACGGATAAGAACAGGACAACGGGCCGTCGGCGGCACAGCCAACCGCAGGTGATCGATAACGCACCGGGTCCGAAGGCGAGCCAGACCGGCGGCTCATCGGGCAGGATGAAATAAAGGCCGATGCCGGCGCCAAACGCCACCGGGACCCACAAGAGCCAACGATCCCGCTCTTCAAGCAGCGCGTCCCGCGCACCGCCGAGAATGCCGCTTACCAAGGCGGCCGTCCGCTTGTCCTCCCGTGTCATGGTGCAAGGATGACAGACCAGAACCAAACCTGTAAACTGCCCGCCTCGTTTTGAATAATTAAATAATATCAATTACTTATGTAGATTTTTATGGTCGTCACCCGTTTCGCGCCCTCGCCCACGGGCTTCCTTCATATCGGCGGCGCCCGTACCGCATTGTTCAACTGGCTGTTCGCCAGACACCATCAGGGCACGTTTCTACTGCGAATTGAGGACACCGACCGGAAGCGTTCCACCGACGAGGCCGTCGACGCCATCCTCGGCGGGATGCGCTGGCTGGATCTCACCTGGGATGGGGAGCCGATCTCGCAGTTCGCGCGTAGCGGCCGGCATGCCGAAATCGCCCGGCAGCTTCTTGACGAAGGCAAGGCCTACCGCTGCTACTGCACGCCCGAGGAACTCGCGGAGATGCGCGACGCGGCGCGGGCGGCGGGCAGCGCCCGGCTCTATGACGGTCGCTGGCGGGACCGCGATCCCTCGGAAGCGCCCGGCGGCATCGATCCGGTCATTCGCCTGAAGGTGCCCGAGGGGGGCGAAACAATCATCCAGGACATCATCCAGGGAGAAGTGCGGGTCGGCCACGATCAGCTGGACGACATGATCATGTTGCGGGCCGATGGAACACCGACCTACATGCTGGCGGTCGTGGTTGACGACCATGACATGGGCATTACCCACGTCATTCGCGGAGACGACCATCTGACCAACGCCTTCCGTCAGGCCCAGATTTACGCGTCCTTGGGATGGGAAATGCCGATCATGGCCCACATGCCCCTCCTCCACGGAAGCGACGGCGCAAAGCTCTCCAAGCGCCATGGCGCGCTCGGCGTCGAGGCCTACCGCGACATGGGCTTTCTCCCCGAGGCGGTAAACAACTACCTTCTCCGATTGGGATGGAGCCACGGCGACGACGAAATCATCAACCGCGACCAAGCGATCGAGTGGTTTGACATCAAGGATGTCGGCAAGGCCGCCGCCCGCTTCGACATGGACAGGCTGACCAGTCTCAACGGGCACTACATCCGCGAAGCCGGGGATGACCGGTTGGTCGAACTGATCCTGCCGGGGGTGGAGAACGAACTCGGCGAGTCGGTCGGCGAGGCGGCGCGGCAACGTCTGCTCAATGGAATGTCAGGCCTTAAGGAACGCGCGAAAAACTCACTGGAACTTATTGAAAATGCGTTATTTTATGTGCGTAGACGCCCACTCGCCTTGAACCCGAAAGCGGCAAAAATCCTTGACGCGGAGGGGCGCGGCATGATCGAACATATCCGCCCGCATTTGGCGCAGCTCGAAGACTGGTCGCACGAGGGGATCGAGACCGCGGCGAGAGTGGCTGCCAAGGCCGCCGACGCCAAATTGGGTGCCGTTGCACAGCCGTTGCGCGCTGCGCTCACCGGTTCCAACGTATCACCGGGAATATTCGAGGTGATGGAGGTACTGGGCCAGGATGAAACCTTGGGCCGTCTCGACGACGCGCTCGCCGCACAAGATTGACGGGACCATTTGCCACCTTGGGGAAGAACGCGCATGAATGACCACACTACCACCACCAACCACACCATGACCCTTACCAACAACGAGACCGGCGAGGCGTTCGAGTTGCCGGTGCTCGGCGGGTCGGTTGGTCCCAAGGTGATCGACGTCCGGCGCCTTTATGGCGATACCGGCTACTTCACCTACGATCCGGGGTTTACCTCGACGGCGAGTTGCGAGTCGACCATCACCTACATCGACGGCGACGAGGGTATCCTGCTCTATCGGGGATATCCGATCGAGGACTTGGCGGTTCACTGCGACCATATGGAGGTCAGCTACCTCTTACTGTTCGGCGAGCTCCCCAATGCCGAACAAAAGGCCAAATTCGAGCACGACATTACCTACCACACCATGCTCCACGAGCAGGTGAACCAGTTTTATCGCGGCTTCCGGCGTGATTCCCATCCCATGGCCATTATGTGCGGCGTCGTCGGCGCGCTCTCGGCGTTCTATCACGACAGTTTGGATATCAACGACCCCTGGCACCGGACGGTGGCGTCCTACCGGATGATCGCCAAGATTCCGACCATCGCGGCCCACGCATACAAATATGCTATTGGTCAGCCGTTCATCTATCCCGACAACAGCCTTAGCTATTCGGAAAATTTCCTCCATATGCTGTTTGCGACACCGGCCGAGGATTACGAGGTCAGCCCCACCCTCGCCCGCGCAATGGACCGGATTTTGATCCTCCACGCGGACCATGAGCAGAATGCCTCCACCTCGACCGTGCGGTTGGCCGGCTCAAGCGGGGCCAACCCGTTCGCCTGCATCGCCGCGGGAATCGCCTCCCTCTGGGGCCCGGCCCACGGCGGCGCCAACGAAGCGGTCCTCAATATGCTCCACGAAATCGGTGATAAGTCGAACATCACGGAGTATGTCAAAAAGGCCAAGGACCCGGATGATCCCTTCCGCCTGATGGGCTTCGGTCATCGGGTTTACAAGAGCTTCGACCCCCGCGCCCGGGTGATGCAGCAGACCTGTCATGAGGTCTTGGAGGAGCTTGGCATTACCGACGAGCCGCTGCTCGAACTGGCCATGGAGTTGGAGAAAATCGCCGTCGAAGACGAGTACTTCGTTGAGCGCAAACTCTATCCCAACGTGGATTTCTATTCGGGGATCATTTTCAAGGCCATCGGGATTCCGACCACCATGTTCACGGTGCTGTTCGCCGTTGCCCGGACGGTCGGCTGGATTGCCCAGTGGAATGAAATGGTTGAAGATCCGAGCCAGAAAATCGGCCGGCCCCGCCAGCTGTTTACCGGGGCCGCCCGGCGGGACTTCGTCGCCCTCGACAAGCGAGCTTAGACCGCGTTTCCGGACTATTTTCCTGCGATGACGTCGAGCACCGCCCGGCCCGCCCGCCGGCTCGGCGGGTCCCCGTCCGGGTTCAATCGTGAGATCGCGTTCTGCATGCCCTTGACCTGATCCCGGGCCGCATTCGGGTCAGTGAGCAAGCGTTCCGCCGCTGACGCCAGGTTTCCCGGCGTACAGGCCTCAAAGACGAATTCGGGCACCACTTCCCGGTCATTCATGAGATTCACCAGATTAGCAAATCGGATTCGAACCATCCGGCGGGTCAGCCAAGCCGTAATCGGGTTCGTCTTGTAGGCCGTAACGGTTGGCAGCCGGGCGGCAGCCAACTCAAGGGCAACCGAACCGGACGCCGCAATCGCGACGTGAGCCGCGGCAAAAGCACCATATTTCTCGCTGCCATCCACGATGATCGGCTGGAGAGGCCAGCCGCGCGCGCCCGCAGATACCATGTCGCCAACGCTCTCAAGCGTGGGCAAAATCACCCGAAGTCCGGGAATGTGCCCCGCAAGCCGCTCGATGGCCTGGCCGAAAATGGGCATGTGACGAGCCACTTCAGTGCCTCGGCTGCCCGGCAGGACACAAATGACCGGGGCTTCCGGGGCAATCCCGTGCGCTTGTCGAAACCCGGGCCCATTGCCGCTATTTGCCCCACTCTCCACGACCGGATGGCCGACAAACGTGCAGGAAAGGCCCTCGCGCTCGAAATACGGCGGCTCAAACGGATACAGCACCAGAAGATGATCGGCCAAGCGGGCGATTTTCTTGGCCCGCCCGGGCTTCCACGCCCAGACGGTCGGAGCGACAAAGTGCACGATCGGAATGCCGGCGCCGCGAAGCTTCTTTGCCACCCGCAGGCAGAAATCGGGGGCATCGATGGTGACAACGACGTCCGGCTGCCGTGCTCGTATATCCGCGGCGGTTCGCCGGATTAGTGAAAGAATTCGCGGTATGCGCGGAACCACCTCAGCCAATCCCATTACCGACAATTCCGATAACGGCACCAGACTGTCCAAGCCCTGGGCAGTCATTTGCTCTCCGCCAATCCCCACAAATCGCGCCGCCCCTTGCGTTTGGCGGCTAATTTCGGCCATCAACGGGGCCCCAAGGGCATCACCCGACGGCTCACCCGCGATAATGTAGATGAGGGGCCGTTCCGCCACCGCTCAGGTGTCCGTCCCGGGCGCAACGCCGAGGACAAAGACGCCGCGGTGATCGGCTCGACGAACGACTTCGAGCCGTTTGAGGATCAACGACCGCCCGGCTTCGACGGCGACACCCTCGAGGCCGGCCAGGTCAACTTCCGTAATGGTATCCGGCCCGATCGTCGGCAAATCAACTCGCCGGTCCTGTCCGGGTTTGGACATCTTCACGAGGACTCCCGACCTCCCGCCGTCCACGGGCGCACACCGGGCGACCAGCGCCGCGGTCCCGGCTTCGTCCTCGGTGCCCAGGACTTCACCCGCCCGTACAATCACAGCCTGCCCCAAGTCCTGCGCACCCAATTGCCGCGCGGCCGCAATGCCGATCTCTATATCGGCCAGCGCCCGGGAAGCCGGCTCGCGCCGCCCCAATACGCCCCGCGGGGCCAACAGATCGGCCACGACTTGATCGGCGCCGATGACGCGAAAGCCGTAATCCTCGAAGCCCCGGGACACGCGGCGCAGCAAACTATCGTCACCCGAAGCCAGGCCGCCGATCTTCAGCAGCAGCGCCGCCGAGCGTCGGTCCATCATGATATCCTTGAGTGCCGGCCGCCGTACCCGGCCCGCCATTACGATCTCGGCGACATTCTGTTCCAACAAGGTATCTAGGATGTCGGCCAACCGGTTCATCCGGTGAATTCCGTGCGGTACGTCATCATCGAGAGAAAAATCGAAGTGATCTTCAAGGGCGACGACATAGAAGGGGCGTCCGCTTTCGCGGCAGGCTTCGATGACCAGCTTGGGAAGGTCTCCCCCTCCCGCGATGATGCCGAGTTTAGGCTGCATCCTCGAACAGGGGCTGACAGATCGCCCGGGCCGAATCGACACCAATAAATCTGACGATCTCCATCACCGGCTCGACATGACTGAAGAGATCCGCCACATCGGTCACCCGCTCCGACTGGGTGCCCTCCTGAGCGAAGATCAGCCGGTAGGCCCGGCGGAGATCGTGAATAACCTCTCTGGAAAAATCCCGCCGCTTGAGCCCGACGAGGTTCAGACCGGAGAGATGGCCGCGGTTTCCGACGACCGAGCCGTAGGGAATAACATCGTTCCCGACCCCGGTCATGCCCCCGATCATGGCGTGCCGGCCGATACGGACAAATTGATGCACGGCCGAAAGTCCCCCGACGATGGCCCAGTCGCCGATTTCCACATGTCCGGCGAGGGTCGCGTTATTGACCAGGATGACGTTGTTGCCGATCTGGCAGTCATGAGCCACGTGCGCCGCCACCATAAACAGGCAGCCGTCTCCGATGCGGGTCACCATCCCGCCGCCCTCGGTTCCGGGGTTCATGGTGACGTGCTCGCGGATGACGTTATTCGTGCCGATTTCCAGGGACGATTTCTCGCCCTTGTACTTCAGGTCCTGCGGCTGGTGGCCGATCGATGCAAAAGGATAGACCTGTGTACCGTCCCCGAGACGCGTCCGGCCGGTAACCACCACATGCGATCCCAATCGCACACCGTCACCAAGCACCACGTCCGGCCCGATACACGAGTACGGACCAATTTCAGCGTCCGCTCCGATTTGGGCGCCGTCCTCTATGAGCGCTGTTGGGTGAACGCCGGGCATTTAATTGTCCATTATCATGGCGGTGAAGGTCGCCTCGGCGACCAGATGGCCATCGACTTTGCCTTCTCCGGCGAATTTCCAGACCGGCCCCCGGTGCTGTTTGGCCTCGACGTGTACCTCCAATTGGTCGCCCGGCACGACCGGCTTGCGGAATCGCGCGGAATCGATGGACATGAAGTAAACCAATTTGCCCTCTAATTCCTCCCCGATACTCCAGACAATGAGCGCCGCCGCGGTTTGCGCCATGCTCTCAATGATCATGACGCCGGGCATGACCGGCCGCTCCGGGAAATGGCCGGGAAAATAGGGTTCGTTCGCGGTCACGTTCTTGATACCGGTTGCACTGGTCTGCGGGACCACATCCACAATTCTATCGACCAACAGCATGGGATACCTGTGGGGAAGAATCCGCATGATGTCCTCGATATTCAGAACCGTATCGGTGACCTGCTTGTTTTCCGAATCCATTCGCTAGTGACCCTCATCTCCCTTGAGCAACCGGTTCAGCCGCGCCAACTTCCGCCAAAAACTCTTGGATTCCTCGGCGGGAAAGCCAACGACCGTTTGGCCTGCCGGCACATCCTTGGTTACACCCGACTGTGCCGCGATTCGGGCCCCCGGTCCAATGTGCAAGTGACCGCTAATTCCAGCTTGCCCACCGATCATGACGAAGTCTTCCAATCGAACGGAACCCGACGTGCCGACTTGGCCTGCAATCAGGCAATGCCCGCCAATTTGGACGTTATGTGCGATATGTACGAGATTATCAATCTTCGTTCCCGCCCCAATCACGGTATCCGGACCGGCGCCGCGATCGATGGCCGTATTTGCGCCAATCTCCACGTCATCACCGATGAGCACCCGGCCGAGTTGCGGGACCTTTTCGTGTCCGCCCGCTCCCGGCGCAAAACCAAACCCGTCTTGACCGACCCTGACCCCGGGGTGGATGCGCACCGCCTCTCCAATTAGACAGTAGGCAAGGGTGACATTGGACCCGACAACACAATTTTTTCCGACGACAACGCCCGGTGCGATAACCGTATTCGCGCCCACCAGGGTTCCGTCTCCGATTTCCGCCCCTGGCCCGACAACCGCACCGGGATGGATTCTGACGCCGGCACCCAATTTGGCCGTGGGGTCGATATGAGCGTGCTTGGAGATTTCCGGAGATCCGTGCTCGGGCGGGTAAAACGCCTGGGCGATCAGGGCGAAGGCACGATAGGGAGCCTCCGAAATCAAAAGCGCCGCACCGGCCGGGGCGCGGCCCACGAGATCGGGTGCCAAGACAATCGCACCCGCGCCGCTCCGTTCAAACTCCCCGACATAGCGCCGGTTGTCGATAAAGCTCACCGCTTCCGGTCCCGCAGACGTCAATGGGCCGACATCGTTGAATTTCGCGGTCTCTAAATCGTCACCGCGAACCTCGCACCCCGAGACGTCGGCAAGTTCGGTTAACGAAAAACTCCCCGCGGATTTGAAGAACCGTGGATCGGCCATCTATTTCTGGCCGGTGGCGGAGTCCGTGAGCTGATAGGATGGAACGTTTTGATCCAACAACTTGATCACCTCGGCCGTAATGTCCAATGGCCGCTCGAAAAATACCAGTTCCCGCCGGCTGAGGATCAGAAGATACCTATTTGCCCGAGCATAGGTCCGGACTGCCTTGTTGAGTTCTGCCTGGAAAGCCTTCAACGCCTGTCCCCGCATGGCGTTCAACCTTTGGCTTCGCGCATTCGCCTCCCGCCGGAATTTCGCCGTCCGCTGGCGCAAGTCCTCGCGGCCCCTTGTATAGGCTTCGGGCGCGACGATCACACGCTGCCGTTCGAGTTCGTCGGCAGCTTTTCGCAACTCGGCTTCCTCCGCCTTCACTTCATCTCCGAGTTTGGTCCGTAATTCGGCGATTTGGCGGTCCATATCCTGGGTCATCTTCGACTGTCGGCGGATGACCTCGATATCGAGAATACCGATTTGGCCCTCCCGGGCATCGGGTTCAGGCTGCCCCTGAGCGACGGCCGTGTCCATTCCACCCAATACCAGAAACGCGGCAACCGGCAGGGCAAGGATAGAGAGATTTCTGAGTGGCTTCATTAGAATCGCGTTCCGAAATTAATCCGAATTAGTTCGTCCCTATCCTCGTCTTCCTCGAGGATTGGAGAGCCAAAATCAATGGCGATCGGTCCCAATGGCGAAGACCAGCCCAATCCGGCACCCACCGACAGACGCAGGCTTCCCGGATCCAGCACGTTCGCGTTTGATGGCGATACGCCGCCGGCGCTGCCAAAATCGGTGAACATGCGCGCCCGGATACCGAATTCGTTGGGGAGTCCGACCGGGAAACCCAGTTCGACCGTGCCATTATAGACCCACTCACCGCCAAGGGCATCGTTGGTTGATTTGTCGCGCGGCCCCACGCCGGCAGCCTCAAATCCCCGCAAAGTGGATCCGCCAAGGAAGTATCTATCCGCGATCTCGACATCTTCGCCAAGACCCACGATGTACCCGACACGGCCCCTGGTCGAAAGTACCCATTCGTCGGCCACGGGCAGGAAGTAGCCGCTCGAAGCGGTATTTCGGAGATAGGCAACGTCACCGCCGAGCCCCGCCAGGTCCGAGCCGAGCCGAACGAAATAGCCATCCGTAGGACTAATTCGGCTATCCCGCTGATCATACAATAGAATTTGCGAGACCTCGGATACGTAGCGGGTGCCTTCTTGTGCCCTGATTAGGTTGGAAGCGCGAACTTGAACATTCTCGATCTCGGACGCACGGAACTGATACCGAAGGGTCTGGGACAGATTTTCGCTCAAAGGATAGCCAAATCGCACTCCTCCTCCGGTCTCGGTGAAATCATGGGACCGCGAAGCCTGGAGATCGCTCGAACGCCGGAAGATATCCACGCCGGCTCGCACCTCTCGATCCAAAAAGTAGGGTTCCGTAAACGCAAGGTCGACCTGATTTTTCTTGGCGCCGATGGATACGGAGAGCCCTAGTTCTTGTCCCCGTCCGAGAAGATTTCGCTCCCGGAGGGAGAATTCGCCGATCACCCCCGCATCCGTTGAAAATCCGGCGCCTACACTCAGAGAACCCGTCGATCGCTCTTCGACGTTGACCGAAACAACGGCCTTGTCGGGCGCGCTTCCGGGGCCATGCTCGACCTCGACGTTACTAAAGTAGCCGAGGTTTCGAATTCTTTGCTGCGAGCGCCGAAGCTTGGCGGAGTTGAACGCGTCTCCCTCGACCAATCTAAATTCGCGCCGAATGACCTTGTCGATCGTCCGTACATTTCCGGTGATATCAATGCGTTCCACGAACACTCGCGGCCCTTCATTGATACGGAAATTCAAATTGATGGTTCGATTTTCCCTGTCGCGATCGATTTGCGGCCGGATGTCGACAAATGCGAATCCCAAATTGCCGACCTCATCGGTCAATTTGTCGACGACTTCGTCGACGAGGTCACTGTCGTACCAGTCACCCTCCTCAAACTCGACGAGTCCGCGCAGCGTGTCGCCGTCTAGACCCCGCAACTCGGAACTGATGTCGAAAGTGCCGAATTTGTACCGTTGGCCCTCATCGAGGGTAAAGGTGATAAAGAAGGAGTCCCTTTCGGGTGTCAGTTCAGCCACCACGGAGCGAACCCGAAAGTCAGCGTATCCCTCCGAAAGATAGTGACGCCGCAAAAGCTCCCGGTCGAAGGCCAGGCGATCGGGATCATAAGTATCGTCAGAGGTGAAGAAACGATACCAAATCGCTTCCTTGGTTCGGATCACTTCCCGCAGATCGGAATCGTCCATCGCGCGATTACCGACAAAGCGAATATTCTCGACCTTGGTCAGTTCGCCTTCGTCAATCTCGAATACCAGATCAACCCGGTTTTGCTCGAGGCGGATCACCTTGGGCACCACGGATGCGGCAAATCTCCCCCGTACCTTGTAGACATCCAGAATCCGTTGGAGGTCCTCCTGGACCTTGGTGCGCGTGAATACCACGCGGGGCCGCAACTGCACTTCGGTCTCTAGTACCTCATCCTCGACCCGTTGATTTCCCTCGAACGCAATACGGTTGATGATTGGGTTTTCCACCAACCGGATAACCAGGGCTTGTGCTTGCCGGTCAATGCTGATGTCCGCAAACAGGCCGGTGGCAAACAGGCTTTTCAGCGAACGGTCGATGCGCTCCGAATCGAAGGGATCGCCCTCACGGACCAACAGGTAGGACCGAACCGTGCTCTGCTCGATGCGATGGGACCCCTCGATGATGATCTCGCGGATCGGCCCACCCGACTGCTGGGCGGACGCTGGCGCGATGCCAACGAGTAGCAAGACGATAAGCAAAACGGCGCGAGCGATCACGAAGAAACGTTCCTTTGCGGACGATTCGTTAAGTAAAAAGGCCCGTAATAAACTCGAAAAACTTCAATTGGACAAGATCGTTCCAGGTAACGAACAGGAATAGACAGAGTACCAGGACAAGCCCGAACCGGAACCCGTACTCCTGCGCGCGCGGTCCAAGGGGCCGTCCCCGCACCGCTTCCACGGCGTAGAACGCCAAATGACCACCGTCGAGCATGGGAATGGGAAACAAATTGATCAGCCCTAGATTGACCGAGAGCACCGCCAACAGCCACACGAAGTCCCGCCATCCGTTTTGCGCCGCGTGGCCGGAAATCTGGGCAATTCGCAGCGGTCCCCCCAGGTCTTTCGCCGATTGTTCTCCGACAACCAGTCCGCCAACGAACTCCAAAATCCTGCCGGTCATGAAAACCGTCTGCTGAACGCCCATCCAGGCGCTGGTCAGCGGGTCCTGACGCTCATAGCGATTGCCGCCGGCGCCGACACCCAGCCGTCCCACCTCAACGGTATTTCCCTGGTCATCCTTTGCGGTTATCGCTTCGGGGATGGCTGTCAGATTGATAATTTGGCCGCCGCGTTCGACGCGAATTGCCATGGGCTTGGAAGGGCTCGCCCGCACGGCGTCGAAAATCTCCGAGAATAAGGTGACCTTCTTGCCATTAATTTCGATGATCTTGTCATCGGTCCGGAATCCGGCCTCCGCCGCCGCCGAGCCGGGAATGACGCCGCCGACGATGGACGGCGGCGGTCCCTCAAACGGTTGCGGCACACCCGCTGTTGCAAAGAAAATGGCGAATACGATGGCCGCGAAGATGTAGTTGACCGCCGGGCCGGCAAAGACGATGGCCGCGCGCTGACCCAGCCTTTTGTTGTGGAAAGATACGGCCTTCTCTTCGGGCGTCATCTCCCGCTCGGTACCGTCTTCCTCGACGTGGGTATCACCCTCGCCGAACATCTTTACATATCCCCCGAGCGGGAACGCGCAAATCTTCCACCTGGTGTCGTTCTTGTCGGTCCAACCCTTGATCTCGGGGCCAAAGCCAACCGCGAATACTTCAACCCGAACGCCATTTCGCCGGGCAACCCAGTAGTGGCCGTATTCATGGACAAACACCAAAATTACAATGGCAACGATGAACGCCAGAATGATAATGGTGAGGCTTTCCATAGGTTCTCTCGTTTCTAATTTTTCCGCGGCGCCAAAAAATCCGCCGCTAGTTCTCTCGCCTTGGTTCTCGCTCTCGAGTCAGAGTCCAGGACGTTGCCGATTGAGCCCGGCCGGGACATGGGAATCGCCGTAATCGTCGCCTCGACAAGTCGGGCGATATCGAGAAACCCAAGAGATCCGGCTAGAAACAACTCCACGGCAATCTCGTTCGCCGCGTTCAATATAGTAGGCACGTCGCCGCCGGCCCGCAAGGCGTCGCGGGCCAGTTTGAGTGCCGGAAAGCGTTCAAAATCAGGTGCTTCAAACGTGAGCCGGCCGATCTCTTCCAGCCGGAGGCGCGGTGAAGGCGCAGCAATACGATGAGGCCAGCCCAAGGCGTAGGAGATGGGCGTACGCATATCCGGCGTTCCCAACTGGGCCAGGACCGAGCCGTCGATATAGGCCACCATGGAATGGATGACCGATTGGGGGTGAACCAGAATTTCGATCTGACTCTCCTCCACGGGAAACAGGTAATGGGCCTCGATCAGTTCGAGGCCCTTGTTCATCATCGTCGCCGAATCCACCGAAATCTTGGCCCCCATGTCCCAGTTGGGGTGAGCGACCGCCTGCGCGGGCGTTACGTCCCGCATGTCGGCAAGCGGTGTCTCCCGGAAGGGCCCTCCCGACGCCGTCAGAATGATCCGCTCGACTTTTTCAGGCTCACCGAAATTGAACACCTGAAAGATCGCATTGTGTTCGGAATCGACCGGCAGAAGCGTCGCGCCACTGTCGGCGACTTCGGACAAGAGCAAATCACCGGCGCAAACGAGGCATTCCTTGTTGGCGAGCGCCACCGTTGCGCCGCGCCTGGCAGCGGCGATGGTCGGCGCCAAGCCGGCACCGCCGACGATCCCAGCCATGACCCAATCGGCGGGACGCGACGCCGCCTCAACCATCGATTCCTCTCCGGCCCCGACTTCGATGCCGGTTCCCGACAAGGCGGACTTGACCGACGCGTAATTTTCCTCGGAGGCCACCGCCACCATCCGCGGGTTGAACTTCAGCGCCTGCTCCACCAGCAGAGCCGTGTTTTGGTTGCCGGTGATGGCTTCGACCACATACCTGTCCGGCTCCCGCGCTATGAGATCGAGGGTGTTACAGCCGATGGACCCGGTTGAACCCAGGATCGTCACCCGGCGCGGCGTGTCTGATGAGGGCGCAGAATCCATAATGTTCAGTTCCCCATTCGTACCGCAACGGTCAGGATGGCGGCCAGCGGGGCCGCCGCCAGGACTCCATCAACGCGATCAAGAACACCACCGTGACCGGGGATCAGCCGCCCGGAGTCCTTTACCTCGAACCGCCGCTTAATCCACGATTCGAATAAGTCGCCGGCCTGCGACGCCGCCCCGATTACCAGAGCAAGCAATATCGCCAACATCACCGACATGCCGCTGGCGGCCGTCGCAATTGCGGCGGCCGCGGCGATACCGCAGCCCAATCCGCCGACGACACCGGCCCAGGTCTTGTTGGGGCTGATTTTCGGGGCAAGCTTCGCACCGCCGATGGTCCGTCCGAAAACATACGCTCCGATGTCATTGGCCCAGACGACGGCGAACAAAGCCAATACGTGCATCATGCCGGACTCCGGATGTTGCCGAAGACTGACAAGTGCAAGGCAGGGTAGGCCCAGATAGAGCACGCCAGCGACAGCCCAGCGCCTTTCCCGCCGGCCGCCCAGACCCGCCAAGAGAATCATCGCTGCCAGACCGGCGATCATTGTAACCTCGTAACGCCCCAGCGCGGCGAACAGAATGACGGACAGCACGCCCAGGCCAAGAAGCCAACCGGTCAGGCTATTCAACCGAATACCGCACATGCCTGCCCATTCCCAAATCATGGCCATGGCGAAAAGCGCAACAAAGATGTCGAACGCCGGGGCGCCAAACCAAGTCGCGCCGACGGCGACGGTCACCAGGACCACGGCCGACACGACCCTGAGATACAGGGTGTCGGGCGTTCTCTCACCCGCCGGTTGCCCCATATCGGCGCTCTCTTCGGTTGAATTCCGCGATGGCCTCGAGAAACAGGTCTTCGGAGAAATCGGGCCAATGGGCGTCCAGGAATACGAATTCGGCATAGGCCAACTGCCACAGCAGGAAATTGCTGATCCGTCGCTCGCCGCCGGTTCTGATCAGCAGGTCCGGATCCGGAATTCCCATCGTATCGAGGTGCGACGCCACGCAATCTTCATCGATCTGACCGGCAGCCAACTCCCCGCTCTCGATTTTTCGACCGATCTGCCGCATCGCCTCGGTCAATTCGGCGCGTCCGCCATAGCTAAGAGCCAGAATCAGATCCAATGTCGAATTGCCGGCCGTTTGGCGTTCGCAGTGCTCGATCAGGCCGACAATATCCTTGCCCAGATGCCGGCGCTCGCCGATGACCCGTAAACGCACACCGTTCTTGTGCAATTCGGCGATCTCGCTCCTCAGATAGCGCCGCAGCAATCCCATCAGGTCATCAATTTCCGCAAGCGGGCGTTTCCAGTTTTCGGACGAGAAGCTGAAAAGCGTGAGATACCTCACACCGTACTTGACCGACGACTCAACGGCGCATCGTACCGCCTCGGCGCCCTTCCGGTGCCCGGCAATGCGCGGCAACCCGCGGGCTTTCGCCCATCGGCCATTGCCATCCATGATAATCGCGATGTGCGCCGGCGGGGCTGAAACGTCGCCATATTCGGGGGCAAATTTCGCCAAGTTACACCTGCATAATCTCTTGTTCCTTGCGATGGAGAGCCTCATCCATCTTGGAGATGAAGTGGTCTGTCAGGTCCTGGATTTCCTTGCCGTAATCCCGGTGCGCGTCCTGCGAGATCCCACCATCCTTTTCGGTTTTTTTGAGTTCATCCATCACGTGGCGACGGACGTTGCGGACCGCCACCCGCGCTTCTTCGGTATACTTTCCCGCAATCTTGGTCAGTTCGGTTCGCCGTTCTTCAGTAAGGGGTGGAATCGGAATGCGGACCAATTGGCCATCGCTCGCCGGGTTCAGTCCCAGATCGGCTTCGCGAATAGCCTTTTCGACCGCACCGACCAGACCCTTGTCCCACACTTGAACCGTCAACAACTGTGGTTCAGGCACGGAAACGGTGCCGACCTGCGAAAGCGGCATTTGTGATCCGTAGGCATCGACGTTGATCGGTTCCAGCAGGCTTGTCGAGGCACGTCCGGTCCGCAAGCCGCCGAATTCCTTTTGCAGAACCTGTAGTGCGCCCTCCATCCGGCGTTCAACATCCGACTTGGTTGACGCGAAATCATAATCAGCCACCGTTTGCCCCCTCCGTGATAATTGTTGAAACGCCCTTGCCCTGCACCACCTCCCCAAAAGTCCCGGGAGCGTGGATGGAGAACACCAAAATCGGGATTTTGTTCTCCCGGGCAAGCGATATGGCAGAAGCATCCATGACTTTGAGGTCCTGGGTCAAGACGTCCCGATAGGTGAGTTCGTCATAGCGCTTCGCCGAGGTATCGGTTTTGGGGTCGGCTGAATAAACACCGTCCACCTGGGTACCCTTGAATAACGCGTCGCAGCCCATTTCAGCGGCACGCAGGGCAGCGGCGGTATCCGTGGTGAAGAACGGATTTCCGGTACCGGCCGCGAAAATAACCACCCGTCCCTTTTCCATGTGACGAATGGCCCGGCGGCGGATATAGGGCTCGCAAACTGCGGACATGGGAATGGCCGAGAGTACGCGCGTCGGTACCTCATTCCTCTCGAGTACGGACTGAATACCCAGCGCATTTATGACTGTCGCCAGCATTCCCATATGATCGGCGCTTGATCGCTCAAGCCCCGCCGCAACGCCCGAAAGTCCGCGAAATATGTTGCCGCCGCCGACGACGAGGCAAACCTGCACGCCCATTCCCTGCACGGTCCTCACCTCGTCCGCGATCCGTTCCATGGTCACGGGATCGAGCCCGAATTCCCGATCACCCATCAACCCCTCACCGGAGAGTTTCAGGAGAACGCGATGATATATGGGATTATCTGGCATTTCCGTCTTCGCCATGGGCAGCAATACCGGTGCGGCGGCGGGACATTGCGATCAAGTGCGTCCACACAGCAACGGCCGCGATAGTACACCACCCGCAGCCGCTACGTCTTTGATTTTTCACTGATTTCCGGGAAAAACGGGGTTTTCCTGGAATTGCGCCTAATTACATTCCTGCCGTTGCGGCGACCTCCGCCGCAAAATCCTCTTCCTTCTTCTCGAGGCCTTCGCCAAGCGCGAATCGTTTGAACCCCGTGACCTTGATCCCGCTGCCGACATCCTGTCCCGCGGCTTCGACGGCTTTCAAGACCTTGGTTTCGTTGTCGATCACGAAGGTCTGCTCCATCAGGCAAACTTCCTCGTAGTACTTGCGCAACCGGCCTTCGACCATCTTTTCGATGATCTCCTCCGGCTTGCCTGAGGCGCGCGCCTGCTCAGCGAGGACGGTCTTTTCACGCTCCAGGTCTTCGGCAGTAACGTCCTCCCGGGTCAACGCCCGCGGGTCGGCCGCCGCGACATGCATGGCCAATTGCTTGCCGAACGCCTCCAGCTTGCCTGGATCGCCGGTGGATTCAAGCGCCACCAATACCCCGATTTTGCCGAGACCGGCGGCCAACGCGTTGTGCATGTAGGACACGACAACCCCACTGCCGACCTCGAGGGTCTCGACACGGCGGATGTTCATATTTTCGCCGATCGTCGCAATCAGATTGGTGAGCGTCTCGGCCACCGTGCCGCCGCTCGGATGGGCAGCCGAGGTCAACGATTCAAGATCGCCGGCGCCCTCGAGGGCGATAGCCGCCACGCCGCCGGCAAACTCCTGAAACTGCTCGTTGCGGGCGACGAAATCGGTTTCCGCATTGACCTCGACGACGGCGCCCCGAGTGCCGCCGGTGGCGACGGCGATCAGGCCTTCGGCGGCAATCCGCCCGGCTTTCTTGGCCGCTGCCGAGAGGCCCTCCTTGCGAAGCCAATCAACGGCCGCCTCCAAATCGCCATCGTTCTCACCGAGGGCTTTCTTGCAATCCATCATTCCCGCGCCGGTTTGCTCACGGAGCTCCTTGACGAGCGCTGCGGTAATTTCTGTCATTTGCTTACCTTTATTCTAATATTCAGGCTCTATCGCCTTGATATATATAAGTTAAGAGGCTGTCGGCTGTTCCGGCTCACCCTCGGATACCTGCTCCGCGACGGCTTCCTCCGCCGGCGTTTCCCCGGCCGGCGTCTCGGTCTCAGCGGGTGTCGCTTCCCCGGACGCCTGCTCCGCGGCGACTTCTTCCGCAGGTGCTTCCTCGGCCGGTGCTTCGGCCTCGGCAGGTGCCTCTTCCGCAGGCGCTTCAGCCTCTGCCGCAACCTCTTCCTCTGCGGGCAATTCTTCCACCGGCGCCTCCTCCGACTCGCCGATATCACCGCCGCTCATGGAGATTTCCTCCTGGATACCGGACAGCACGGCACCGGCCAGCAAGTCGCAATAGAGATTGATCGCCCGGATGGAGTCATCGTTGCCGGGGATGGGATAGTCGATGCCGTCGGGGTTTGAATTACTATCGATGATGCCGACCACGGGAATACCAAGCTTGTTGGCTTCGGCGACGGCGATGGCTTCCTTGTTGGTATCCACGACGACGACAACGTCGGGCAGACCGCCCATCTCCTTGATCCCGCCAAGAGCCCGCTCCAGCTTGTCCCGTTCGCGGGTAATGCGCAGCAGCTCTTTCTTGGTCAGTCCGATATTTTCTTCCGAAAGCTGTTCTTCAAGCGTTTTCAATCGCTTAATGGAATTGGAAATGGTCTTCCAGTTGGTCATCATGCCACCGAGCCAACGGTGATTGACGTAATACTGGCCACACTTCTTGGCCGCTTCCGCAACCGCGCCACTGGCCTGGCGCTTGGTGCCGACCCACAGAACCCGGCCGCCGCCGGCGACAATTTCCCCGACCGCGTTCATGGCCTGATAGAGCATGGGCACGGTCTGTTGCAGGTCGATGATGTGAATACCCTGCCGGGTTCCGAAGATGTACTGATCCATCTTGGGATTCCAGCGGCGGGTGACGTGTCCGAAATGCACACCAGCTTCCAGTAGCTGGCGCATGCTAAAGGTTGGCAAAGCCATGTCGTGTTCCTTCTCCGGTTAGGCCTCCGCGGGCGACATCCTGGACATCAGGACACCGGAGCGACAAACAGCGAATTTGCGCCGCCGCCGCGAGCCCGCGTGCGGATTTACGGCGTGCGTTCTAAAGGGATCAGACCCCGCATTCAAGCCAAATATTGGAGATATCGTTGGCCGACGGCCCGGAACCTGCTTTAGAATTCCCGCGCGTCGACGATCCCCGGGATGGACCGGACTGCCTGGGCCAATTGCGGCGAGACCTTGAATTTTCCGGGCAGCCGGATTTCCACCTCGGTCTGGAGGTCTACCCGGGAAATCAGCAGCACCTCACCTCTCCCCGCGCCTTCCCGATCAAGGACATCGTTGAGGTTGGAGAGCGGATCGGCCCCGTCGACATAGATCTTCAGGCCCGCCGCCGCGTTTGCGGCCACCGCATCAAGGGGTTCCAGCTTCTGGGCGGTCAGGCGGACGGTCTCTCCTTCGTACTGAGGCGCGGCCTTGACCAGCAGGATATTCCCGGGTTCCAACAATTCACGGGACTGGTTGAGGATTTCGGAGAAAACGGTCACCTCGTAGGCGCCCGACTTGTCGGTCATTTGCACGAAAGCGTATTTGCTGCCCCGCGCGGACGTTCGTTCCCGCTTGGCCGTCACCACGCCGGCCAGACTGACCATGCCCTGAGGCCGCTCGGTGACGAACTGCTTGTATGATTTGGCCCGCAAACGCTCAAGCGCCACCTCATACGCGTCCAGGGGGTGAGCGGAGATATAGAGGCCGATGGCCTCCACCTCTTCGTTAAGGCGCTCCAGGTCGGTCCAGTCCGGAATGTCCGGCAGGGTCAGCGCGACCGCCATTTCCTGGGAATCCCCAAACAGACCGATCTGGTCACTGTTTCTGGCGTCAGCGGCCGCGCCCGCCTGGCGGACGATGGCCTCGGCGCACTCGAATATCTGCTTGCGGTTGGGATTGATGCCGTCAAAGACGCCCGCGCGAATGAGATTTTCCAAAGACCGTTTGTTGACCGACCGGTTGTCCAGCCGTCCGGCGAAATCCTGAATGGATTCGAAGCGGCCGTTCCCGGTCCGGTCCTCGACCAGGCTCCGCATGGCTGCCTCGCCCACGTTCCTTATGGCCGCCAGCGCGTAGCGGATAGCGCCGGTCTCCCCGTTGTGCTCCACGCTGAAGAGGGAACCCGAGGCGTTGATATCGGGCGGCAGCAATTCGAGGCCCAACCGGTCGATCTCCTGGCGGAAGACGCCCAATTTATCCGTATTGTGAATGTCGAGGGTCATGGAAGCGGCGAGAAACTCCACCGGATAGTTGGCCTTCAGATAGGCCGTCTGGTAGGCCACCAAGGCGTACGCCGCCGCGTGAGACTTGTTGAACCCGTACCCGGCGAATTTGGCCACCTGATCGAAAATGCTGGATGCCTTGGCATCGGGGACGCCGCGCGCCGCGGCGCCATCAACAAAGGTCTTCCGCTGGGCGTCCATTTCCGCCTTGATCTTTTTGCCCATTGCCCGGCGCAGTAAATCGGCGCTGCCCAGGGTATAGCCCGCCAACTCCTGGGCTATCTGCAGGACCTGTTCCTGGTAGATCATGATGCCGTAGGTCTCGGTCAGGATCGATTCCAGGTTGGGATAGAGATAATCCGGTTCCTCCTCGCCGTGCTTCCGCTTGATATAGCTCGGGATGTTGTCCATGGGCCCCGGGCGATAAAGCGCCACGATCGCGATCACGTCTTCGAAGCTGTCCGGTTTCATGTTGCGCAGGATGTCGCGTACGCCCGAACTTTCCATTTGGAACACGCCGGTGGTTTCCCCCCGGCCCAGCATCTCGAACGTCGCCCGGTCGTCCAACGGGATGCAGGCGAGGTCGAGTTCGACGCCGCGCTGGTGCAGGAGTTCGACGGACTTTGAGAGCACCGTCAGGGTCTTGAGGCCGAGGAAATCAAATTTGACCAAGCCAGCCGCTTCGACCCATTTCATCGAAAATTGCGTGACCGGCATGTCGGAACGCGGATCGCGGTAAAGGGGCACCAGTTCGACCAAGGGCCGGTCGCCGATCACCAGCCCGGCCGCATGGGTAGAAGCATGCCGGTACAGTCCCTCCAGCTTTTTGGCGATTTCGACCAATCTCGCGACCGTCTCGTCTTCCTGGATTGCCTGCTGGAGTTGAGGCTCGCCATCGATGGCTTCCTGTAGCGTCACGGGCGCGGCCGGGTTGTTGGGCACCAGCTTGCAAATCCGGTCGACCTGCGGATACGGCATCTGCAATACCCGGCCCACGTCCCGGAGCGCCGCGCGGGGCTGCAGGGTTCCGAACGTAATGATCTGGGCCACCCGGTCGGCGCCATACTTCTCCTGTACATAAGCGATGACTTCGTCGCGGCGGTCCTGGCAAAAGTCGATATCGAAGTCGGGCATGGACACCCGCTCCGGGTTCAGGAAGCGTTCGAACAGCAGCCCGAATTGCAACGGATCGAGATCGGTGATGGTCAGCGACCAGGCAACCACAGAGCCCGCGCCGGAGCCGCGTCCCGGCCCCACTGGAATATCTCTGGATTTTGCCCATTTGATAAAATCGGCGACGATCAGGAAATAGCCTGGAAAGCCCATTTTTGCGATCACCGCGAGCTCATATTCGAGACGCTCCCAGTAAGGACGCGCGTCGCCCTCCCTGCCCTCCAATCCCTTCGCTCTCAGCCGCTCGATCAGGCCATCGGCGGCAAGATCGGCCAGGACGTCCGAGTCGGGCCTTTCATCGCCGTTGTGGGGCGCGGCCGGCAAGAGCGGATCACGGGTTTCGGCCATGAAGGCGCAGCGCCGGGCGATGACCAGGGTATTGTCGATGGCCTCCGGCAGATCGGCGAATAACGCCCGCATCTCCTGCGCCGGTTTGAAACGGTGGTCAGGCGTCAAACGGCGGCGCCCCGTTTGCCCCACATAAGCACCTTCTGCGATACAGATCAGCGCATCGTGCGCCTCATACATGTCCTCGCCGAGGAAGAAGCATTCGTTGGTGGCGACGATGGGAAGATTGTGCTTGTACGCAAGGTCCAAAAGGTCTTCTTCGATCCGGCTCTCGTCTTCGAGGCCGTGCCGCTGCAACTCCACATAAAGCCGTCCGCCATACATACGGGACAGCGTTTCCAGCAGCTCCTCGGCCGCCTCATACTGACCGTGGACCAGCAAACGTCCGACACCGCCGTTGACACCCCCCGTCAGGGCGATGAGGCCTTCGTTGTGGATCTCGAGATCCTGCAGCGTCACATGGGGATCGCTGCCCGCATCGGTTTCCAGGTGGGCCTTGCTGACCAGGGAGAGGAGGTTGAGGTAACCGGCCTCGTCCTGAACCAGCAGGACGATCTGATCGAGCTCGTTGACGTTGTGTCCATCACCGTTGCCGTTATGGGGCCTAAGCGGATCGCTTTCCGCCTCGGCCGAGAAATCTGCAAGAAGCTGGCATCCGATGATGGGCTGGATGCCGTCACCGGCGCAGGCCTGGGAGAATTCCAGAGCGCCGAATAGGTTCGACGTGTCCGTCATGGCGACCGCCGGCATGGAAAGGCCGCCACAGGTCTCTACCAGGTCCTTGACCTTGATCGCGCCTTCGAGAAGCGAGAATGCCGTATGAACCCGGAGGTGAACGAAATCCGCGTGTGCCATGGATTGAGCATTCACGATTCGTCCATGGGCGTCATCACCCAATCCCCGTTTATCCACAGGAATTTGCGGTGCGCGGCTTAAGCCGGACTCACGTGACCGTTGGTAAGACTTAATGTCCGGTCCATGCGCGCCGCGAGATCCCGATTATGGGTGGCGATCAGCGCCCCCAACCCCTGTTCGCGCACCATCTGCATCAGAAGCCCGAAGACTTCACCGGCGGTGCCGGGATCGAGATTGCCCGTAGGTTCATCGGCGAGAAGCAGCTCGGGGTGATTGGCGAGCGCCCGCGCGATGGCGACCCGCTGTTGTTCACCGCCGGAGAGGCGCGCCGGGCGATGGCTCGCCCGTTCCGCAAGACCCATATCCGCCAAAAGCCCATCCGCCCGATCGGCCGCGCCGGATTTGGCGACCCCGGCAATCATCTGCGGAACGACGATGTTTTCCCGTGCCGAAAACTCGGCCAGAAGATGGTGGTACTGATAAACAAACCCGAGCTTCCGCCGGCGGATTTCGGTGCGTGTATCGTCGCTCATCCCGCCTGTATCTTCACCGCCGATCAGGACGGCGCCGTTGTCCGGTTTCTCGAGCAAGCCGGCGATCTGCAACAAGGTTGATTTTCCCGAGCCCGACGGGCCGACAAGTGCGACGATCTCGCCCGGATTGACGGCCAGGTTGATCTCTTTCAGAACTTCCAGGGCGACGACGCCCTCGCCGAACGTACGACCGACCCCGCGGAGCTCGACGACGGGTTCACTCATAGCGCAGCGCTTCGACCGGATCGAGCCGCGCGGCCCGCCAGGACGGGTAGAGCGTGGCAAGGAACGACAGACCGATCCCCATGCCGACCACCATCGCCACCTCGACCGGATCGACAACCGCCGGCAATTGGGAAAGGAAGTAGATTTCGGCGGCAAACAGCTCGGTGCCGGTGAGGGATTGAAGCAGCTGACGGATGGTCTCGATGTTCTCGGCGAAGGCCAGCCCCAGGACAAACCCCGCAACGGTGCCGATGATGCCGACGCTCGCACCGGACAGGAAAAAGATGCGCATCACCATGCCCCGGGTGGCGCCCATGGTCCGAAGGATGGCGATATCCCTGCCCTTGTCCTTCACCAGCATGATCAGGCCCGAAATGATGTTGAAGGCCGCTACCACGATGATCAGGGTGAGGATGAGGAACATCACGTTACGTTCGACCTGGATCGCATTAAAGAAACTGGAATTGGAGCGCTGCCAGTCGAACACTTGCCCCTGGTTATTGAGGGCCGCTCTCACTTTCCGGGCTTGCTCAGGCGCGCGGGAAGGATTTTCCAGTATGACGTCGAGATAGTTCACCGCGCCGGGCAGCCTGAAATACAGCTGCGCCGCTTCCAGGGGCATGTACACGAAACTGGAATCATATTCGTGCATGCCCACATCGAAGACCGCGACGACCTTGTAGGATTTCAAGCGCGGCACCGTCCCGAGCACCGTGACATTGCCCTGAGGCGAGATCAGCGTTACCCGGTCGCCGATCCCCAGGCGGAAATTGCGGGCGAACCGGCCACCGACGGCAACCACGTTGGTGCCGGTAAAGCCGTCCAGGCTTCCCGCGGCGATATTGCCGGAAATGATTTCCCGCCCCTTCAAGTCGGCCGCCGCAACACCCCGGACCACCGCACCGGCCGCGTGTCCGTTGGCGCTCGCCATAACCTGCCCTTCGATGGTCGGCGTGACCTTAACCACCCCGGAAAGGCCGGCGACCAGATCGCGGCGCTGCTCGTAGTCGGGCATGGCGCGGGTCTGGGCATAGACGCTGAGATGCCCGTTCACGCCCAGAATCCGCGTCAGCAGTTCCTGACGGAATCCGTTCATCACCGACATGACGATGATTAGCGTCGCCACACCCAGTGCAATACCCAACAGCGAAAACCATGCAATGACCGAGATGAAGCCTTCCTGCCGCCGGGCACGGAGGTACCGCATGGCGATCATCCGCTCGATGGCAGAGAACATCAGGCGACGCCTTTAATAGGCGCGGGCGATGAGGATCTCCTCGACCGCCTCTTCCCCGGTGAAGATGCATGCCCCGGAGACGCCGTTCTGGTCCAACGGCGCGTTGCGGATCGTAAGCTTGAGCGGGTCCAGCTTCGCTTCGATTGCCGCCAGCGCCGCGCCGGTCGGCTTGCACCAGGGCACCCGGGCCCAGCGCAGCGGCCCCTCGGACGGCCCGTCTTCGTCCTCCGACGCCTCGCCGAAGAACTCACCCAAGGCGCCAAACTCGGCAATGCCGGATTCGATTCGGCTCTCCATGAAGGTTTTTGCCTGCCCGTGCATCGACGATTGAATGTCCTCCAAACGGGAGGCTGCGGTGTTCGCCAATTCGTCCGGGGTGGTGTTTTCGGGATTCACCTTCTCGCCCTCGTAGAGCGCGTCCCGGCGCAACACGCTGACCGCATTGGCTTCCACCTCGCGGGGTCCAATTTCGACCAGCAGAGGAGCGCCGCGGCGTACCCAATCCCAGCGTTTGGCGCTGGCGTTCTTGTCCTTCCTGTCCACCTGGGCGCGGATCGGCGCCCCCAAAGCCCGGCTGCCGATCAATTGTTTCCGCAGCGTATCGCAGTATTCGAGAATTGGCGCATCGCTGTCATCCCCCTTCAGACGGGGCAGGATAACGATCTGTTGCGGCGCCAGGGCCGGCGGAACCCGCAGCCCGTCATCATCGCCGTGAGTCATAACCAGGCCGCCCACCAGCCGGGTCGAGACCCCCCAGCTCGTCGTGTGGACAAACTTCTCATCACCTTCCGCCGACTGGTACTTGATTCCCTGGGCCTCGGAGAAATGGGTGCCGAGATAATGGGAGGTGCCCGCTTGCAGAGCCTTGCCGTCCTGCATCATGGCCTCGATGGAAAACGTATTGTCCGCGCCCGGAAAGCGCTCGTTTTCGGTCTTCTCGCCGGCGATGACCGGCATAGCCATGACGCTTTCGGCAAATTCCCGGTAGACCTCCAGCATCCGGAGCGTTTCCTCGAACGCGTCACCCCGGTCCACATGGGCGGTGTGCCCTTCCTGCCAGAGAAACTCCGCCGTCCGCAGGAACAGCCGGGTGCGCATCTCCCAGCGCACCACGTTGGCCCACTGATTGACCAAAACCGGCAGATCCCGGTAGGACCCGATCCAATTACGGAACGAATCCGCGATGATGGTTTCCGAGGTGGGCCGGACGATCAGCGGTTCGGTGAGTTCGGCGTCGGGATCGGGCACCAGCTCCCCATCGATGGTCTTTAGCCGGTGATGGGTGACCACCGCCATTTCCTTGGCGAACCCCTCCACGTGCTCGGCCTCCTTGGCGATGAAATCCAAGGGAATGAACAACGGGAAATAGCAATTCTCGTGGCCGGTTTCCTTGAAACGGCGGTCAAGATCGGCCTGAATCAGCTCCCAAATGCCGTACCCCCATGGCTTGATCACCATGCAGCCGCGGACGGCCGAGGTTTCGGCCATATCCGATTTCCGGACGACCTCTTGGTACCATTCACTGAAATTATCCGACCGGGCAGTATCGAGGGCGCGTTTCATTGGTTCCGTTCGTTGATTGTCAAAGCCTGCTGGGCCGCGCGACTGTAGGGAATGACCGTCAGGATGTCTACGAGGATGAGCGCCCGGGGGTTAGGAAATCCTTCCCTACGCTGGCCGACTACTCCGGCACATCCACGGCGGTCTTTTCCTGGCGATCCTGGCATAGACCGGGCAGCTCTCGACATGAGCACCCGGCAGGTAACCGGTGCTCATCAGGAATTCCCCGGTAATCTCGCCGCCGGTAAATTTGAATGTCCGCTTGAACAGCTTTACCCACTCCGCCTTTTCCAGGGGATGGTGTGCGTCCAGCCACTTGGCGAAGCCGCCATGGCTTTCCCGCAATCCTTGGATCACCCGGGCGTTGTGGATAGCCGCGTCGATCTTCAGCCGGTTGCGGACGATCCCGGCGTCGTTCAACAGGCGTTTCCGGTCCCGCGCGCCGTAAGCCGCCACCGTGTCCACATCGAAGCCGGCGAACGCCGCATTGAATCCATCCCGTTTCTTCAGAATTGTCAGCCAACTGAGGCCGGCTTGAAATATTTCCAGGCACAAGCGTTCAAACAGAACCGCCTCGTCCTTCACCGGAAAGCCGTATTCCCGGTCGTGATAGGGCCCGTGAAACTCATGGCCGGGAGCCACGTCGCAGTAAGTCGTCATGGCGCGCGCTAGAAGGTCCCGCCCCGGCCGGTCGCCGGTGTGCGAAAATCGTCGAAGGAAACCAGGTCGTAATAGTCGATGGCGAACACGATGGCGAAAATCACCGTCGCGAGCCCGGTGTTGATCAACATCTTCATCAGAATGCGGGATCTCTGCGGCGCGCCGGAATCGTGGCCCCATCCGCCGTCTTCCTGGCGACGGACGCCAAACGGCAGAACGATGAAGAGGGTCAGCCACCAGATGACGAAATAGACCGCACCGCCCGTTACCCAACCCAAATCGACTTCCTCCCCTAGATCCGCACCACGTGGACCGAGATCACCGGGCGCTTGCCATAGGCGGATCGGAAAAACCGCCGGAGCGCCAGATGCGCTGCTTTCTCAATGGCGGCATCGTCTTCCGCCCCGTCCACATCCAGATTCCCCAGATAGGAGCGGACATCGGCCGCCGCCTCGGCGAGATCGTAAGCCGCGTCGTCGTCCTCGATCAGTCCCTTCGCGGTGATTTTGGGATCGGCCGCCAGTTCACCCTCGTCATCCACCACGACGGAGCAGCTTACGGCGCCATTGTACATGATCTTGATGCGATCCCGGACCACATCGCTTTCCATGTTGACGATCCGGTCACCATCGAGGACAAGCCGGCCGGCGCGAACCTCATCGACGATACGGGATCCCCTGGCCGTCAGTTCGACAACGGCGCCGTTGTGGACCACAACGGCCTCCGGCACCTGGCAGGACAGCGCAAGCTCCGTGTGATGGATCAGATGGCGTTGCTCACCATGGACGGGTATGGCCACCTGGGGCCGCAGATGCTGGTACATGCGGGCGAGTTCGTCCCGAGCCGGATGCCCCGACACATGAACGAAATGATCCATCTCGGAAATAATCCGGACGCCCTTTCGCGCGAGCTGGTTCTGCAAACGGCCGATCGCCAATTCGTTGCCCGGAATTTGCCGGGACGAAAATATCACCGCATCTCCCTCTCCCAGCGCCACATGACGGTGATCGCCGCCGGCGATCCGGCTGAGGGCGGCACGGGGCTCGCCTTGGCTGCCGGTGCAAATGTAGAGAATCTGATCGGCGGGAATATCGACCGCATCTTCGGCCTCGAGAAACGGCGGCAGGTCGGTCAGGTAGCCGGTCGCCCGGGCGGCGGCGTTTATCCGCCACAACGAGCGCCCCACCAAGGCGACGGCCCGGCCGTTCGCCGCGGCCGCGTCGAAGATGGTCTGAAGCCGCGCCACGTTGGAAGCGAAACAGGTGACCGCCACTTGTTTCCTGCATTCGCCAATGAGCGAGGTCAGGCTATCCAGCAGCGCGGCCTCCGAGTGGGACGATCCGTCGACGAAGACGTTGGTGGAATCTCCGATCGCAGCGAGCACCCCTTCATCGCCCAGGGCCTTCAGCGCCTCTTCGTCGGCCGTCGGTCCGATGACCGGATCCGGGTCGAATTTCCAATCGCCGGTATGAAGGATGATTCCCTGGGGGGCTCGAAGCACCACCGCATTGGGCTCCGGCATGGAATGGGTGAGCGTGATCAGCTCCAGATCGAACCGCCCCACCTCGAATTTGCCGGACAAGGGCACCTCGATGATCTCGATGTCCTGCCCGGGTGCGTCCAGCTCCAATTTTCTTCGCAGGAGTGCGGCGGTAAACGGCGTGGCGTAGACCGGGCACTGAAGGCGGGACCACAGGTAAGGGACGGCGCCCAAATGGTCTTCGTGACCGTGCGTGAGAACGATCCCCGCCAGCCTGTCCGCCCGTTCCTCGATGAAAGCCGGATCCGGCAATATGACGTCGACGCCGGGGGTCGCGTCATCGCCGAAGGTGACGCCCATATCGACGATGATCCACTCCTCATTATCCGGCTCGCCCAAGCCGTACAAATTGAGGTTCATGCCGATCTCTTCAGTACCGCCGAGGGGCACGAAGAGCAGATGTTCGTCGGAAGCGGTCATCTAGTTGTTGAGGCGGTGGATCGCCAATAATCCGCGCAGGGTGAGGTCGGTATCGCAGTGATGGATGGCGTCGGACGCCTTGTCAAACAGCTCGGCCAATCCGCCCGTCGCGATCACCGTCATGGACGCACCGAACTCCCGGGCGATGCGGGCGGCCATGCCTTCGATGATGCTGACGTGCCCCCAGAAGATGCCTGACTGCATGGCGCTGACGGTTCCCGTGCCGATCACCTTCTCCGGCCGCCGAATTGCGACCCGGGGCAGCTGCGCCGCCCCCATATGCAGGGCTTCGAGGGACAGGTTGATTCCGGGGTAGATGACACCGCCCCGGTAAGCGCCGTTGCCGTCAATCACGTCGAAGGTCGTGGCGGTGCCGAAATCCAGGATCAGCAGCGGACCCTCATAGCTCTCATGCGCGGCGACGGCGTTGCATAGCCTGTCCGCGCCCGCCTCGTTCGGATTGTCGATGGCGATCTCGATCCCCAGATCGATGTCCGGCCCGACGACGAGCGGATCGCAGCCGAAGTACTTCCGGCAGAGGCCTTGCAGATGGATCAAATTGTCCGGGACCACCGTCGCCAGCACCGCGTCATCGATTTCCGACCGGTCAATCCCGTCCCGATCGATCAGGCGCTCCAGCCAGGCGCCGAACTCATCGGCCGTTCGGTTGGCATTGGTGGCGGCCCGCCATTCCCCGCGCACGTTGCCGTCGTCGTCGAACACCGCGATGACCACGTTTGAATTACCGGAATCGATGGCCAATAGCATATGCGGTCAAGCTCCCGACTGCCCGTTCGCGGAGTATACGTCACCCGCGGCAAACCGGCGATGTTCACCTGCCACATCCAGGACCAGCGCCCCATCGGGGTCGAGGTCGACGAAAGTGCCGGTTACGGTGGCGTCCCCGCTGCGGACCTCCAGCGGTTCGCCCGGCGCATGGCCGGCGTTCAGCCAGGCCTGTCGAACGGGCTCGAACCCGCCCGCCAGCCAGATTAAATGCCAATCGGACAACGCTGCCAAATAGCCGGCCGCCACATCTTCGATGCGTGCCTCCACCCCTTCCGCCGCGAGCGACGTCGCCGGACGTTCCGTATCTTCCGGGTGATGCGCAACGTTGATACCGCACCCGGCGATGACCGCGCCCGGCGCGGTCCCGGCGCCGGCGAGATACTCCAGCAGAATGCCGACGATCTTTTTTCCGTTGAACAGAACGTCGTTGGGCCACTTGCATTGCACCTTCCGGAACGGACCACTGACGCTTTCAAGGGTGTCGCGGACCGCCAACGCGACGACAAATCCCAATTGTGCCGAGACCGCCGGATCCGCGTCGGCCCGCAGAACGACGCTGGAATAGAGATTGCCGGGTTCCGACACCCAATGGCGTCCCTGCCGGCCCTTCCCCTGAAGCTGCCGCGCTGCGATGATCACCAGCCCGAAGGGTGGCGGACCGCCGGCGGTAAGCCGCCTCGCCTCATCATTGGTGCTGTCGATATCATCGTAGGCCGCAAGGTAAAATCCGTCCGGCAGCCCGATGCTCCCGAGGGACGTGCTCATCCCGGCAGCAGCGCGGCCGTCGCCAGCCCGGCGCCGGCGAGGATCGGCAACGGCCAAACGAAGAAGAACAGGGTCACCACCCCGGTCACCACCAGGACAGCCTTCATTTCCATGCTCACCGGACCGTCGAAGCCTTCCTCGGGCGCATCGAAGTACATTACCTTGACGATCCGGAGGTAATAGAAGGCGCCGACGACACTCGCCAGGACACCGATAATCGCCAACGCAAACAGTTCAGCCTCGATGGCCGCGAGGAAGATGTAGAGCTTGCCGAAGAATCCGGCCAATGGCGGAATGCCGGCCATGGAGAACATGAAGGTGGCCAGGACCACGGCCATGGCGGGGTTGGATTTGGACAGCCCCGCCAAGTCGCCGATGCCCTCGACCATCCTGCCGTTGCGCCGCATCTGCAGGATGCAGGCAAACGCGCCGATGTTCATGAACATGTAGATGGCAAGATAAATCAGAATTCCTGAAACGCCGTCGGCACGCGCTTCGGCATTTCCGGCGCCGCCCGCAACCGCCAATCCGATGAGCGCGTATCCCATATGACCGATGGACGAGTAGGCCATCAGTCGTTTGATATTGGTCTGGTTGATGGCGGCGAACGCGCCGAGCACCATGGAAGCGATGGAGATGAAAATAATCACCTGTTGCCATTGATCGCCGAGATCGCCGAAGGCGCCAACCATCACCCGGACGAATAGCGCCATGGCCGCGATCTTGGGCGCAACGGCGAAGAACGCGGTCACCGGCGTGGGCGCACCTTCATAGACGTCGGGCGTCCACATGTGGAACGGCACGGCGGACACCTTGAACGCCAGCCCCGCGATTATGAACACGATGCCGACGGTCACGCCGAGGGGGGACTGTCCCGCCTGGAACAGCTGCGCCAGGGCGTCGAAATTGGTCGAGCCGGAAAATCCGTAAACCAGCGAGATGCCGTAGAGCAGCAATCCGGAAGAAAGGGCGCCCAGCACGAAGTACTTCAAGCCGGCCTCCGCGGAACGGGTGGTGTCCCGCTGGAACGATGCGATGACGTAAAGTGACAGGCTCTGAAGTTCTATGCCGAGATAAAGCGAGATAAGGTCGTTGGCGGAAACCATCATCAGCATGCCCAACGCCGCCAGCACCATGAGCACCGGGAACTCGAACCGGAAGATGCCGTGCCGTTCCAGATACTCGCGCGACATCAGCACCGCGGCGGCCGTGGCAATCAGGATCAGGACCTTCACATAGACCGCAAAGCCGTCGGTTACAAAGGCGCCGCCAAAGGTCGATGCCCGGCCGTCGGCAACCACGCCGACGATGGCGATGGTGACCACCAGGGTCGCGATGGCGAGATAGGACACCGAACGGCCGGCGTTCTCTTCCTTCTGGAAGACGCCGGCCATCAGGAGCGCCATCGACATGACGGCGAGGAAGATCTCGGGCAGGGCCGGAACCAGATCAGGCATCGCTCCTACCTCGCCGCCAGCCGGATTTGCTCGGCCGCCGCGACGGCCGTTTCATAACGTTCGATCAGGTTCTCGACCGAAACGTGCATGGCGTCTAGGAACGGTATCGGGTAAACGCCCATGAAAATCACGATCAGGACCAGCGGTGCGAATACCGCCATTTCGCGCGGGCTGAGATCGGTGATGGACCTCAGGTCTTCCTTGGTGAGCTTGCCGAAGATCACCCGCCGGTAGAGGTAAAGCATGTAGGCCGCGCCCAGAATGACTCCGGTCGCCGCCAGGGCCGCGACCCAGCTATTGGCCTTGAACGCGCCGACCAGCACCAGGAACTCGCCAACGAACCCGCTGGTTCCGGGCAGGCCGACGGAGGCCAGCATGAATATCATGAACACCAGTGCGTAGACCGGCATTCGATTTACCAATCCGCCATAGGTGGCGATGTCCCGCGAGTGCATCCGGTCGTACACCACGCCGACCACAAGGAAGAGCGCGGCCGAGACCACGCCGTGACTCAGCATCTGAATGACCGCGCCCTCGATACCCTGGATGGTGGCGGTAAACGTCCCCAAGGTGACGAAGCCCATATGGGCAACCGAGGAGTACGCGATCAGCTTTTTCATATCCTCCTGGGCCAGCGCCACGAGGGACGTGTAAATGATCGCGATCACGCTCAGGCCATAGATGAACGGCGCGAAGTCGGCGGATGCGACCGGGAACATGGGCAGCGAGAACCTGAGGAAACCGTAGCCGCCGAACTTCAAGAGCACGCCCGCCAAGATGACCGACCCCGCCGTCGGCGCCTCCACGTGGGCATCGGGCAGCCAGGTATGCACCGGCCACATGGGCACCTTGACCGCAAACGACGCGAAGAACGCCAGCCACAGCCAGGGCTGCAGCCCGATCGGGAAATCGTGGGTCAGCAGCTTGGTGATATCGGTGGTGCCGGCCTGGAACGCCATGGTGAGGATGGCCAGCAGCATCAGCACCGAGCCCGTCAGCGTATAGAGGAAGAACTTGAACGCCGCATAGTTCCGCCTCGGACCGCCCCAGACCCCGATAATGATGAACATCGGGATGAGGACACCCTCGAAGAAAACGTAGAACAGGATCAGGTCTAGGGACGAGAACATCCCGATCATCAGGGTTTCGAGGATCAGGAAGGCGATCATGTACTCCTTCACCCGATCCTTCACCGATTCCCAGCTTGCCCCGACGCACAGGACCGTCAGCAGCGTCGACAGGATGACGAAGAACAGAGAGATGCCGTCGATGCCCAAGTGATAGGCGATGTCGAAGGCAGGCATCCAGACCACTTTCTCTTCGAACTGGAAACCGCTAGCCGTGGGATCGAAGTTGATCCACAGGCCGAGCGAGACCACGAAAGTGATCAGCGACGTCCATAGCGCCACACCCTTGGCGTTGCGCGCCACCACATCCGGCTCACCCCGGATCAACAGGATAAACGCGACGCCCACCAGGGGCGCGAAGGTAACGACGGAGAGCCAGGGG
>JAJECC010000015.1 GCA_022822205.1 Rhodospirillales bacterium
GCGGTGATCTGGTGGCGCTGGCGGCGCAATATCTCGAAGCGGAACCCGAAGAACATGAAGGTCTGGCCCACCTCCGGGATGCGCCGGGATTCGTGGAGGATCAATCCGGCGAGGGTCGCGGCTTCCTCATCCGGCAGATTCCATTCCAGCGCCCGGTTGAGGTCGCGGATGGTGAACTGGCCGTCGACGAGGTAGGAACCGTCCCCCTGAGGCCTCAATCCCGGCACGCTGATGTCGTGCTCGTCGGAGATATCGCCGACGATTTCCTCCAGAATGTCCTCGAGGGTCACGACGCCGAGCAGACTCCCGTACTCGTCGACCACCAGGGCAAAATGTTCGTGGCGTTCGCGGAACGCCTGAAGCTGGTCGAGGAGCCGGGTTGTCTCGGGCACGAACCACGGATCGGCGGCGATCGCCTTGATGTCCATGTCCGCTTCCAGCTCCGGCGCCGCGCGGATGGCGCGCAGCAGTTCCTTGGCGTGCAGGACGCCGACGATGTTGTCGGTGTCCTCGCGCCAGAGCGGCAGGCGGGTGTACGGACTGTCCAGGGCCTGGTCGACGATATCGCCGGGCGGGTCGTCGGCATTGATCATCGAGACGGTCTTGCGGTGGACCATGATCTCGCCCACCTCCACCTCCGAGAGATCGAGCACGCTTCTGAGCATGGCGCGCTCGTGCCCGATGACTTCCTCTTCGCCCCGGTGCAGATCGATGGCGCCGCGCAGCATCTCGGTCCCGGAGAAGAACGATTGGTCGGGGCTGAGCTTGACCCCGAATATACGCAGGGTGAACCGGACGATGGCCTGTGCGGCGTTCGAGAACGGCGCCAGGAGGACGACGCCGAGCCGGATCACCGGCGCGATGACGATCGCCATGCGATCGGCGTTATGGAGGGCGTAGGTCTTGGGCAGTATCTCCGCGAACAGCACCACCAGCGCGGTCATGATCAGCGTCGCATAGGCAATGCCCGCATCGCCGAAGAAGACGAGAAACGCCGACGTGGCGAGGGCCGAAGCCAGGATGTTGACCAGGTTATTGCCGATCAGGATGGCGCCGAGCAGGCGCCCTTTCTGTTCGATCAGCCGGTTGACCAGCCGCGCCCGGCGGTCTCCCTGGCTCTCCAGGTGATGCATGAGGGCGCGCGAGGCGCCGGTCAGCGCGGTCTCCGATCCGGAGAAGAACGCCGACAGAATAAGCAGCACAACGATGGCGATGATCAGGGTCACCATGGGTCAATCCACTTGGTTGATGTCATTGATGCGGGAGGGCATTTAGGCGGCGACGGCCTCGCTGACCACGCCCAGGACGTCTTCGGGCGCGACGTCGGCGGCAATGAAGGCTTGTCCGATTCCCCGGGTGAGGATGAACGTCAGTTTGCCGTCCGCCGCCTTCTTGTCGCTCGCCATGTGGGCGAGCAGGGCATCGGCGTCCCAGCGCATGCCCTTGACGTAATCGGGCCCCGCCGGAAGCCCGGCCTGGAGGAAATGCGCCTTCACCCGTTCGGCATCCTGGCCCGGACACAAACCCAGCCGGTGGGAGAGGTCGAACGCCATGATCATGCCGATGGCGACCGCCTCGCCGTGCAGCAGGGAATCGCTGAACCCGGTTTCCGATTCCAGGGCATGGCCGAACGTGTGACCGAAGTTGAGCAAGGCGCGCCGGCCCTGCTCGGTCTCGTCTTCGGCGACCACGCCGGCCTTTATGGCGCAGCTCCGCCGCACCGCCTCCTGGCGGATGGCGGGATCGCCGGAAACCACGGCGGCGCCGTTCCGCTCGCACCAATCGAAGAACGCCGGGTCGCAGATCAGGCCGTGTTTGACGATCTCGGCGTAACCGGCAACGACCTCCCGGTGCGGCAGCGTGGTCAGGGTGTCGATGTCGGCGAGCACAAGGCGGGGCTGGTGGAAGGCGCCGATCATGTTCTTGGCGTGACGGCTGTTGATCGCCGTCTTGCCGCCGACGGAACTGTCCACCTGGGCGAGCAGCGACGTCGGGACCTGGATGAAATCGATGCCGCGGAGCGCGGTCGCCGCGGCGAAACCGGTGAGATCGCCGACGATTCCGCCGCCGAGCGCCACCAGCGCCGTCTTGCGGTCGATCCGCTGATCGAGCAGCTGCTCCATGACGTCTTCGAGCCCGGCGAAGGTCTTGGATTGCTCGCCCGCCGGAACCGTGATGGCCGACGTGCGGACGCCCCCGGCCTCGAGACCGTCCGCGAGCGGGGAGAGATAGAGCGGGCCGACGTTTTCATCGGTGACGATAACCGCCCGCGTCCCGCGGAGCAGGGGTTTCACGAGGCCGCCGGCGCGGGACAGCAGGCCCCGGCCGATGACGATGCCATAGCCGCGCCGGCCGAGATCCAGTCTCAGCGTATCCGGTTCAGTCATCGGATCGGTCATGGTGCGCCTTGAGCTTCTCGAGCACCCGGCCGGTGGTCGCGTCGGCGGGTTCCTCGCGTACGTCGACGATAATATCCGCTTCGCCGTAGATGGGATAGCGCCGGTCGATCAGCGATTGCAATGTTTCCCGCTGGTCGCCCTGTTTCAGCAGCGGCCGGTTGTCGCGCCGGCGGGTGCGTTTGAACAGCAGTTCGAGATCGGCCCGCAGCCAGATGACGGTCCCTTTCGCCGAGAGATTCCTGCGCGTCTCTTCGTTCATGAAGGCGCCGCCGCCGGTGGCCATGACCGCCGGCTCCCCTTGCAGCAGCCGGGCGATCACCCGCCGCTCGCCGTCCCGGAAATAGGCCTCGCCGTGTTCCTCGAAAATATCCTCGATGGAACAGCCGGCGGCGAGCTCGATTTCGTCGTCGGTGTCGATGAACGGCATTTCCAGCCGGGCGGCGAGCCGCTTGCCGACATTGGATTTGCCGGCGCCCATCAGGCCGATCAGGACGATGAATTGATCCATGACGGCGCTAATCGCCGGCTCCCCCCGGGAGGCGCCGTTGAAAGCCCATGGGTGAGGCGGTAGACTGCCGAAATATCGCCATAATCCGTTCATAGTATATCCCGAAACCCGGTCGTCAAAGTGGTTGATCATAAGATGATCTGCATTCGTCCCGCGCACCGCGCCGAAACGTCGAGGTCCCGCTGATGCGCAGGCTGCCGGTTATCTTGGCAATTGTCCTGGCGCTGGTGATTGCCGGCGCGGCGGTGTTCCTCATGACGTGGGATATCCCCCCGCCGACGGCGCCGGTGGAGAAGGTGATACCGAATGAACGATTCCCCCGTTAGACGCCGCCTGCCGGCGGTCGCGCTGGCCTTAGCCGTCGCAAGCATGGCGGCCGCCCCCGCCCTTGCCCAGCAGGGCCCCCGGTCGCTGGCGCCGACCACCCTCGCGCCGCCGGTCGCCCCCGACCAAGCCCCCGCCCCGGCGCCGGACCGAAACGATCCCCAGCGGCCCGGCGCGGCGGCCGCCGACGATGCGCCGCCGCCCCTCCGGCTTCCGGGGCAATCCCCGGGCCCGGCGTCCGATCCGGCGGCCGCGCAGCCCGGCGGCCCCTCGCCCGTTCGGATCGAAGTCGACCAGCTCGGGCGAATCAGCCCCGATTCGGTGGGCACGCTGACCGCCGGGCAGGGAGGGTTCGGCATCGACATGTGGGCCGGAACCGGCCGCAAGGTGATTGAAACCCTGTTGCCGCGCCTGCCGGTCCGGACCACGTCCCGCGCCATGCGGGACCTGATGCGGCGGCTGCTGCTGAGCACCGCGACCGCGCCGCCGGGCGGAGAAAACGCCAAGAGCCTGGTGGCCATGCGTCTCGATGCCCTGGCGGCGCTTGGCGATGTCGCCGGGACCGACGCCCTGATAAAAGCCGCGCCGTCCCGGGGGATCACCGAGGAACTGCTGCGCGCCGAGGCCGACCTGTTGTTCGCCACCAACGACAATGCGCGGGCCTGTCCGCTGGTGGCGGGTCAGATCAAGGATGACGTGAGCACCTATTGGCAAAAGGCGTTCATCTTTTGCCAGTCGCTTGCCGGCGAGCACGACAGGGCGTCCCTGGGCGTCAGCCTGCTCCGCGAAGAAGGCGAGGACGACCCGGTGTTTTTCGGGCTGATCGACCGCCTGTCGGGGGTCGAGAAGTTCGAGATCGAGAGCCTGTCGAGCCCGGCGCCGCTGCATTTCGCCATGGTCCGGGCGTCGCGCGCCCGGTTGCCGGTGGACGTGATTTCATCCGATAACCCGTCGGTGCTGCGCACCGTCGCGACCAGCCCCAATGCCCGGCCCGAACTCCGCATCGATGCCGCCGAACGGGCCGAAAACATCGGCGCGCTCCGGACCGATGTGCTGCGGCAGCTCTATGCCGGCGTAACGTTCTCCGAAGACGCCCTCGACAATCCGCTGACCCGGGCCCGGGGAGACCGTTCGCCGCTCAGCCGCGCGCTGTTGTACCGGAAGGCGCTGGTCGAAAGCGTGCCCACCGCCCTCGCCGAGGTGTTGAACCGGGCCTTCGGACTGGCCCGCGAGGGGGGCCGGTTCATGGCCGCGGCGCGGACCTATTCGGGGATTCTCGGCAACCTGAGCCCGACACGGGATTTGGCGTGGTTCGCGCCGGGCGCGGTACGGGCGGCCATTGCCGCGGGCGATGCGGACACCGCCGGCCGCTGGCTTGCCGTTTTGCGCTCGGGCGCGGTGCTGAACGAGGAGGCCGCCCTCGAACGCGACCGGTTGATGCCGCTGTTGCGGCTTGCCGGTCTGCCGGACGAGGGGGGCATCGACGAACAGGCGCTTCGCCGCTGGGCCGAGGATGCCGCGTCGGCGGCGGATGGCGGCTCCCGCGGGCAGCCGGCCCGGCGCGCATCCTTGCTGTTCAACATTCTGGAGGCGCTCGGCGATGAGGTGCCGCCGGAATTGTGGGCCGGGCTGCTGGCCGGACCGCCCCGTGCGCCGGTGCTGATGCCCCGGGCGGCAATCTGGCGAACCCTCGGCGACGCGGCGGAAAACGGCAGGACCGGCGAAACCGTTTTGCTGGCGTTGCTGACCCTGGGCGAGGCGGGACCGGCGGAGGCCGACCCCATCGTCCTGGGCCGGGTGGTGTCGAGCCTGCGGCGGGCCGGGCTGGAAGCGGATGCAAGGGCGATCGCCCTCGAGGCGGCGGTCGCGGCGGGCATATGAGCCGGCCGCTGGGCGCGGCCACCAAGCCGCCCGCGTCCCGCGAGGTCGACGCTTTCCTTGAAATGATGGCCGCGGAACGGGGGGCGGCGGTCAACACCATCGCCTCGTACAGGATCGATCTCGAGGACTTCGCGGGCTTCACGGCCCGGCGCGAACGGCGGATCGAGGCGGCGGACGCGCGGCTGATCCGCGACTATCTGAGCTGGCTCAGGGCAAAGGGACGCTCCGCCCGCACGGCGTCGCGGCGGCTTTCGTCATTGCGCCAGTTTTTCCGTTTTCTCCATGCCGAGCGCATCCGGGACGATGACCCCTGTACCGGGATCGACAGTCCCAGGCTTGGCCGGCCGCTGCCGAAATACCTGGCGGAAGCGGAGGTCGAACGGCTGCTGGCGGCGGCCCATGGGGCAACCGGGGCGGATGGGCTGCGCTTGGCGGCGCTGGTTGAAATTCTTTATGCAACGGGCCTCCGCGTATCGGAGCTGGTGGGCCTGCCCAAGGGCGCGCTGGCCCGGGACGGGCGGACGCTCACCGTCCGCGGCAAGGGCGGCAAGGAACGCATGGTCCCTCTCGGCGATCCGGCGCGCGACGCCGTCGCCGCCTATCTGGCGGTTCGAAAGGAGCACCTGGGCAAGCGGCGCGAGAGCCGGTTCCTGTTTCCCGGTTCGGGGACCGCCGGACACCTGTCGAGAGCGCATTTCTCCAATCTTCTCAAAGGTTTGGCCGCCGCCGCGGGGCTCGATCCCGCGCGCGTGTCGCCCCATGTGCTGCGTCATTCCTTTGCCTCGCATTTGCTCGCCCACGGCGCGGATTTGCGCGTGCTGCAGCAGATGCTCGGCCATGCCGACATCTCGACCACCCAGATTTATACCCATGTTCTGGATGAACGCCTGAAGTCCCTGGTCGGGCGCAGCCATCCCCTGGCGAAGCCGCCGCCGAAAAGTTCCGGGTAACGCAACCTTTCAGACTGCGGCTGCCCTTGCACGGGGCGGCATGCGGGGCTGCCGAAAGAATACCGGAGAAGGAATATCTCCCGGGTGTCGCCGTCTCCGTTTTCACTGGCCGGGCCGGCGAAATCGGTGCACGGTGCGCCGGAATCCGAAGCCCGCGTCCAATCAACGGAGCGAGATGATGTTTTTTGATCCGGCCGAGGGGATGCGGCCGCCCCCGTTCGTCCATTCGGTGTTCACCGCCCTGGTGGTGCCGCGGCCCATCGGCTGGATTTCTACCATCAGCGCCGGCGGCGTGGTCAATCTGGCGCCGTTCAGCTACTTCAACGCGGTGACCGGCGATCCGCCGTGCGTCATGTATTGCCCCAACGGCCTCAAGCCGGGAACCGGCGAGATCAAGGACTCGGTCGCCAACGCCGAGGCGACGGGCGAGTTCGTGTTCAATCTCTGCACCTATGACCTGCGCGAACAGATGAATACCACCTCGGTGCACGCGCCCGCCGACGTCGACGAGATGCGGGACGCGGGCCTCGAGCCGGCGCCGTCGGAAGTGGTCGCGCCGCCCCGGGTCGCCGCCGCGCCGGTGGCGCTCGAATGCCGGCATTTGCAGACCGTCAGGCTGCCGAAATCCCGGCGGGGCGCGCCCAATCACATCGTCATCGGTCAAGTGGTCGGGGTGCACATTTCCGAAGACGTCATCAGCGGCGGGATGGTGGATATCGCCAGGCTGCGGCCCGTCGCCCGGCTCGGCTATCTCGATTACGCGGTGATCGAACCGGAGAACGTATTCTCCCTGCCCAGACCGGAATAAGCGGTTACTCGGCGGGCTGCGCCGCCGCCGGCAGTTCGTCTTCACCCTCGGTTTCGACCGAAGCGGTCCAGCCGAGATCGTCGAGGACCATGTATAACGCCGGCACCACGAACAGCATCAGGATCGTGGTGGTCGCGAGGCCGAAGGTGAGGCTTGTAACCAGCGGAATCAGCACTTGCGCCTGCAGGCTGGTCTCGGTGAGAAGCGGCAGCAACCCGAAGACCGTGGTCAGCGAGGTCAGCAGGATGGCCCGGAACCGGCGCTTGGCGGCGTTGAGGGCGGCCGTGGAGGGATCGCGGCCCTCCCGGCGCTCGATCTTGGTGAACTCGACGATCAGGATGGCGTTGTTGACCACCACGCCGGCGAGCGAGGCAAATCCCATTATGCTGGGCATGGACATGTTGAGCCCGAGAAGCATATGGCCCCAGACCACCCCGATCAGCCCCAACGGGATGGTCGCCATGACGATGATCGGCTCGAGGTAGTTGCGGAACATGAAGCTCAGCAGGATGAAGACGCCGATCAGCCCGAGGATGAACCCGCGGAGGATGGACGCGCCCGTCGTGTCGCCTTCGGCGGCCTCTCCTTCGAAGGTGACGTTCACGCCGGGAAATCGTTCCCGGAACCCGGGCAGAAAGCGCGCCTGGAGGTCGGCAACGACTTCCGCCGTGTTGGCCCGGGCGGTATCCACCTCGCCCTGAACGCTGACCGTGCGTTTGCGGTCGATGCGGTGGATGCGGGCGAAGCCGCGGCCCTGTTCGAGCACCGCGACCGCGCCCAGCGGCGCCTGCTGGCCGCCCGGCAGGGTGACGGTGAAATATTCGAGATCGCCGAGGCTGTCCTTGTCGCCGGGGGCGAGCCGGACGTCGATCTCGTAGGCTTCGGTACCGACCTGAATCTCGTTGGCGGTGCGGCCGTGGAAGGCGGACCGGAGCTGGGTGGCGACGGTCCGGGCCGACAGCCCGAGCGCCGTCGCGCCCTCGCGGAGGCGGACCCGGACCTCGGGCTTGCCGGGGCGAAGGTCGTCGGTGAGATCGGTGACGCCGTCGTAGCCTTTCAACCAGGCAATCAGGGCGACCGAGGCGGCCTTGAGTTCATCCAGGTCCTCGCCGCTCAGGCGGACGTCGATGGGCCGGCCCGCCGGGCCGATGGCGGGTTCGGTAAACTTCAAGCCGATCACGTCGGCGGGCGTCCCCGCCAGCTCGCGCCATCGGTTGAGGACGGTGTCCACCGGGGTGTTGCGAATCCCGGTGCCGAGCAGGTCGCCGGTGACCGTGGCGATATGGGGGCCGCTCTCGAAGGCGTCGATGTTGCGGTTGAATTGAATGTTGATGTTGCGGACCAGGTTCCGGCCGTCCGGCTGATCCGGCGCAAACTCCCGGTTGACCTCCTGCAGCGCCCCACTGAGCCGGTCGACCAGCATGGTCGTGCGGCTGAGCGGCGTCCCCTGGGGCATCAGCAGGCGTGCTACGACCACGTTGCCCTCGATATCGGGAAACGGCTTGAATTTGATCACCCCGCCCGCCAGCAGCGACATGGAGCCCAGGAGCGCCATCAGGGCGAGGCCGAGGGTCAGGTAGCGCCAGCCGATGGCGACGGTGACGATACGGTGGACCACCACGTCGCGCATCCATTCGATGCCGCTCTCGAGGCGCACCCGCAGCGGATTGGGTCTCGGCGAAACGTGCGACAAGGCGCCCTTGATGTGATGGGGCAGCACCAGAAACGCCTCGAAAAGGCTGATGGTGAGCACCAGGATCAGAATGATCGGCATCCATTTGAGGATCGAGCCGATGTCGCCCTGGAGGAAGGCGAGGGATCCGAACACGCAGATCGTGGTGGCGAACGAGGCAATCACGCCGGGCGCCACCTGCCGGGTGCCCTCCACCGCCGCCTTCAAGGGCGGGGAGCCGCGGCGCACGTGGGCGGCGATGTTCTCCGAAATGACGATGGCGTCGTCGACCAGGATGCCGATGCCGATCAGCAGCGCCACCATGGTGATCATATTGAAGCTCATACCGGCCGCCGCCATGACCACGAAGGCGCCGGCGAAGGAGACCGGCAGGGCCGCCGTCACCCAGAACGAGAACCGCCAGTTGAAGAACAGCAGCAGGGTCAGCGCCACCAGCACCAGGCCCGCCGCGCCATTGTTGACCAGCATCGACAGCCGGTCGCGGACGATGGAGGCGATGTCGCGGGTAACCTCGAAGGAGACGCCGGGCGGCGCGGTCCGGCGCTTTTCCTCGACGAAGGCGTACACCGTGTCGACCACGTCCAGGGTGTCCTGGGTCTTGGTCTTGATGATTTCCAGGACCGCCGCCCGCTTGCCGTTGAACACCACCTTGTTCTCGGCGAGCTCGAACCGGTCGGTGATCGTGGCGATATCGCCCAGGCGCACCTCGCCGCCGGTTTCGGCGCCGACGATGATCAGCCGGTCGAACTCGAGCGGATTTCGGCGTTCGTCGGCGAAGCGGACCGTGACATCCGTATCCGAGGTCTCGATCGTGCCGGCCGGCAAATCGACGCTCTGACGGGCCACGGCGGCGGCGATGTCGTCGACGCTGATGCCGTACTGACGGAGAGTTTGGGCCGGTATCTCGATGCGGATCTGGCGGTCGGAGAAACCCTTGATATCGACCCGTGAAACGGCGCCGGTCAGCAGGAGTTCGCCCTTGAGCCGCTCGGCATAGGCCTTGAGGTCGGTGGGCGCCATGGGGCCGGTGACGGCAACCGCGGCGACGAAGTCGGTCCGGCCAAGCTGGCGGACAACCGGATCCTCCACCTCGTCCGGGAACCCGTCGATGGCCTCGACCTCGGTCTTGATGTCGCTGAAGAACAGGTCGAGGTTACCGCCCTCGACCATTTCGAGGGTGGCGGTGGCGCGGTTTTCGCGGGCATCGCAGCGGGTCTCTAAAATTCCCTGGACGTTCTCGACGGCGTCCTCGATACGCTGGCAGATGGCTTCCTCGGCCTCTTCCGCGCTCGCTCCCGGGTAGACCACCAGCACCTCGACGTTGCGGGACGGGATGTCGGGGAAGGTCTCGCGTTTGATGGACGGGACCGACAAGGCGCCAACCACCAGAAATGCGATCATCACCAAATTGGCGGCGGTCGGGTGGCCGGCGAAGTAGCGGATCATCGCCCGTTCCCGGGGGCGGCGCCGGAACCGGCAGCCTGAGCCCCGAGCCGGGCGGCGGCGGCCTCATCGGTCTCGGGCGCCAGCTTCATGCCGGCGATGGCCGGAATGAGGTCGGAGATCACGATCCGCTCGCCGGCCCGGAGGCCTTCATCGACGACCAGGACATCTTCCTGCTCGAAGGCGATCGACACCTCGCGCAGCTCCAGCCGGTCCTCGCCGTTCAGCACGTAGACCCGGCCGGCATGAACGGCGGCGCGGGGGATCACCACCCGCCCGGGCTGCGGCGGGCCTCGGAGCTCCACCTCCACATACATGTTCTTGGCCAGCGCCGGACGGGCCGGGGCGCCGTCATCCCGCCGCTGGGCGGCAATGGCGTAGGGCCGGTCGACGGCGACCACCACGCCGACGGTGCGGGTCTGCGGATCGATCCGGTCGCTGATCCGGGCAACCCGGCCCGGCCATTCGGCTTCCAGCGCGCCGGTGCGCAGCCGGACCAACGGCTTGAGGCCCAGCGCCCGGGACAACTCGGCGGACGCATTCGCGGGCGTGACGCCGGACAGGTTTTCCGCCGAGACCAGGTTGATCAGCTTGTCGATCTGCACCTGCGCGGTGATTTCGGCGACGTCGATGGAATCGGCCCGGACCATGGTTTGGCCCAGCTTGGCCACCTGATCGGCCTCGACGTTGACCTCGGATATGCGGGCATCGAAGGGCAGCGTGATCACGGTGCGGGCGAGGTCGCGCTCGGCCTCGGCCAGGCGCACCTCCTGCGCGGCCAATTGGGCGCGCATCTGCCGGCGTTCGGCGGGGATGAGATTGAGGGTGTTTTCCAGGTTCTGAACGCGCAGCCGGTATGCCAGGAGATTGCGTTCCTCCTGATCGGCCGCGGCTTGCGAGACCGCCTTGCGCTCGACCAGGGCGCGCTTGCGCTCCAGGTCCCTGGCGTTGAGAGCCAGGGCGCGCTTCTCGATTTCCAGGGAGGCGCGGGTGTTCCCGACCCGGGTCTCCAGCTCGGCGAGCCGCGCGTTCAGCGCCAGAATGTCGGCCTTGGCCCGGTCCACGGCGAGCCGGTAGTCGGTGGGGTCGATGCGCAGCAGGACCGTTCCCCGGGGCAGAATCTCGCCCGCCCGGAGGTCGTCCCGAAACTCGATGATCTTGCCGTCCACCTCGGCCACCGCCGCCCAGACCTTGGCCGGTGCGACCGTGCCGAAGCCCAGGGCCCGCGGCGTGAGGGTCAGTTGCGGCACCTCGATCACCCGCACGCGGGTGACGTCTTCGCGGGCCTCGGTGTGCGCCGGCGGTTCCTTGCCGCGGACCATGATGGCGACGATGCCGATGCCGATCAGGATGGGGGGGACGATCAGCAGGCGGCGCCAGATGGACCTTTTTTCTCCGGTCATTGCCGGTCTCCATCGTCCGGATGGGGCAGCCGCAGGGAGTCCAGCACCGCCTCGGTGATCATGCGCCGGACCAGGGCGATCCGCTCGGGCGTGTATTCCTCCCATCCCGTGCGTTTCAGCAGCAGGTGTTTGGCGATTTCGAACACCACCAGGTTGCCCATGACGGCATGGGCCCGGATTTTGGCCTCCGGGCCGTCCGGGTCCATGCCGAGGGCCGCCGCCGCCAGGGCGGCGACGTTGCGGTGGATCGGGCCAAGCCGGCCTTCATAGAGGATGTCGAAATCCTCCGAGGGATTGGCGAACTCGCGCATCACCATCGGCGCCCGGCAGGCCATGAAATCGCCTTCGAGGAATGTGCCGGTAAATCCGTGAACGAGGCCGACGACCACCCGGGCGAGGGCCGGCCTGTCGGCGCCCGCGGCGGCGATGCCCTCGGCCATCCTTTGGGCCACCGGCCCCAGGAGAGGCTCGGTGTCCTCCACCAGCTGACGCAGCACCGCCCGGTAGAGATCCCGCTTGCCGCCGAAGTGGTAGGCGATGGCGGCGATATTGGCCCCGGCCTCGGATGCCAGCTGCCGGGTGGTGACCGAGTCGTAGCCGTATTCGGAAAACAGGGTGAGCCCCGCATCCAAAAGCTGGCCGCGGGTCCCGTCGCCCCGGCCGGGGGACCCGTCGGGAGCGGTATCGCGAGCGGTATCTGGGGCCATTTCACCTTCCTCCGACGCTGATATAGGCCGCTCAGCCGTTTAATTCAATCGTTTGATTTAATTGGGGTCCGGACTCGATTAGCGGATTCCCGTTTTTGCGTCCCCTTCACGCTGTTCCCCTGCCCCGGAATGGAGCAAGGGAACTCAATGCGGCAAACCCCCTCTCCCCCTTCTTCAGGGGGAGAGGGCTGGGGTGAGGGGGTTAATGAGAGAATGGGGCCGGGACGGGGGCGGCATGGAAATTCCCCCTCGCCCAGCTGCGGCTAAGCTCGCTTCGCTCGCCAAGCCTTCGCATACCTCTCCCGCCGGGGGAGAGGGGATTTTGTGCCGCGCCGTCCTCGTCGCCGCAACACGCGTCGGGCGGCTCAATCGAGTCCGGGCCCTACTTGGCGCCGTGGCAGTGCTTGAATTTCTTGCCCGACCCGCAGGGGCAGGGGGCGTTGCGGCCGACCTTGCCCCAGGTGGAGGGATCGTCGGGATCGACCTCGGCCGCCGCCCGGCGGGAGCGGACCGGCTCTTCGATGACCACCGCGTCGCCGTAATCGCCGTCGAGAGCGGCGATTTCGTCGCCATCGACGAAGGCCGGGTCCAGGTATCCCTCGACGGTCTCCGGCGCGTCGCGGTCGAAGATGCCCATCTCGTCGATGCCGGTCAGCTGCAGCTCCATGTGGGCGAGCACCTGAGAGACCCGCTCGTCGAGTTCGTCCAGCATGCCGTTGAACATCTCGAAGGCCTCGCCCTTGTATTCGTTGAGCGGGTCCTTCTGGCCGTAGGCCCGGAGGCCGATGCCCTGTCGCAGATGGTCGAGGGAGAGCAGGTGCTCCTTCCACACCTGATCAAGGATCTGCAGGAGCAGGCTCTTCTCCACGTCCCGCATGATCTCCGGTCCCCAGGTCGCGGCCTTTTCGGCCATCTTGCGGTTGACCCGGTCCAGGATGCGGTCCTTGACCTCGGCGTCGGCGACGCCTTCCTCCCGGGCCCACTCGGAGACCGGCAGATCGAGGCCGAATATGCGCTTCATCTCTTCGTGCAGCGCATCGGTTTCCCATTGCTCCTGATAGGCTTTTTCGGGGATGCACCGGCTGACCGTCCGGCCGACGACGTTGGTCCGCATGTCCGCGAGGGTGCTGGAGACGTCGGTGGCGCTCATCAACTCCTTGCGCTGCTCGTAGATCACCTTCCGCTGGTCGTTCATCACGTCGTCGAACTTGAGCAGATTTTTCCGGATATCGAAGTTGCGCGCCTCGACCTTCTGCTGCGCTTTCTCCAGCGCCTTGTTGATCCACGGGTGGACGATCGCCTCGCCGTCCTCGAGGCCGAGCTTGGTCAGCATGCTCTCCATGCGCTGCGAGCCGAAGATGCGCATCAAATCGTCTTCCAGCGAGAGGAAGAATTTCGACCCGCCCGGGTCGCCCTGACGGCCCGACCGGCCCCGGAGCTGGTTGTCGATGCGCCGGCTTTCGTGGCGTTCGGTGCCGACGATGAACACGCCGCCGGCGTCCAGCACCGTTTGCTTGCCGGCGGCGACGTCTTCGCGGACCTGCCGGGTCAGCTGTTCGTGCTTCGCTTCGTCGGCCTCGCCCTCGAGCTGCTGGCGGACCAGCATGTCGACGTTGCCGCCGAGCTGAATGTCGGTGCCGCGGCCGGCCATGTTGGTGGCGATGGTGACCGCGCCCGGCGCGCCGGCCTGGGCGATGATGTAGGCTTCCTGCTCGTGGTAGCGGGCGTTCAGCACCTGGTGCGGAATGTTCTTCTTCTTCAGCAGCTCGGAAATGTCTTCCGACTTTTCGATGGAGACCGTGCCGACCAGCACCGGCTGCTTCCTTTCCCGGCAGTCCTCGATCAGCTCGACGATGGCGTCGTATTTCTCCGCGGTCGAGCGATAGACCTCGTCGTCCCGGTCGTCGCGGACGATGGGCAGGTTGGTGGGAATCTCGATGACTTCCAGTTTGTAAATCTCGGAGAATTCCCCGGCTTCGGTCATCGCCGTGCCGGTCATGCCGGCGAGCTTCGGGTACATGCGGAAATAGTTCTGATAGGTGATCGAGGCGAGGGTTTGGTTTTCCTGCTCGACGGTGACGCCCTCCTTGGCTTCGAGCGCCTGGTGCAGACCTTCGGAGAAGCGGCGGCCTTCCATCATCCGGCCGGTGAATTCGTCGACGATCACGACCTGGCCGTTGTGGACCATGTAGTCCGTATCGCGCTGGAACATGGTGTGGGCGCGGAGCGCCTGATTGACGTGGTGAACCAGCGACACGTTGGCGTAGTCGTACAGATTGCCGTTTTGCAGCAGCCCCGCCTCGTCAAGCAGCTGTTCGACATGCTCGGTGCCCTGGTCGGTCAGGGTGACGGTGCGCATCTTCTCGTCTTTTTCGTAGTCTTCCCCGGCGAGGTGCGGGATCACCTCGTTCACCGCCGCGTACAAATCCGACGATGCCTCGGCGGCGCCGGAAATGATCAGCGGCGTCCGCGCCTCGTCGACCAGGATCGAGTCCACCTCGTCGACGATGGCGAAGTTGAATTCCCGCTGCACCATGTCTTCGAGGGTGAATTTCATGTTGTCCCGGAGGTAGTCGAAGCCGAACTCCGAGTTGGTGCCGTAGGTGACGTCGGCGTTGTAGGAGACGCGCCGGTCCTCGTCGCTCATCCGGGGAACGATGACCCCGACCGAAAGGCCCAGCATGTCGTAGATTTTGCCCATCCACTCGGCGTCGCGGCGGGCCAGGTAGTCGTTGACCGTGACCACATGGACGCCCTTGCCTTCGAGGGCATTGAGATAGACCGGCATGGTGGCGACCAGCGTTTTGCCCTCGCCGGTTTTCATTTCGGAGATCATGCCGTTGTGCAGCACGACCCCGCCGACCAGTTGAACGTCGTAGGGGCGCTCGCCGAGGGCCCGCTTGGCCGCTTCGCGCACCGTCGCGAAGGCATCGACCAGCAGCTCGTCCAGGCTCTCGCCCTCGGCGGCGCGGCCCTTCAGCCAATCGGTGCGCGCCTTCAGTTCGGCGTCCGACAGGGCTTCCATGTCGGGCTCGAGTTTGTTGATGGCGTCGACGGTGCTGCCGAGTCCTTTGACGTAGCGGTCGTTGGCCGACCCAAACACGCGCCGGGCGAGGGCGTCAAACATGGAAATTCCTCGGACGAGTCAGAAGCTTGGCGGTACGCGCACCGCGCTGGCAAAGAGATATGGCCGGGACGGCGCCTTGTCAACGGCGGGCGTCCGCGCTCGCATCCTTGTGTGATGCGGCCATTTCGGCCATGAAGTAGTGTAAGGGAACGGTTCCTTGCCTCCGAACGCGATGCCAGGGGTCTGAAACCGAACGGGATCAGCATCGCAGGATCGAAATATGCGCAAATTCGCTCTCGCAGCGGCTGCCGCGGCTCTGTCCGCCGCGCTGGCGCTGCCGCAATTGTCCGCCACCGCGAAAGCCGCCGATGATCCGGTGGTCGCCGTGGTGAACGGTTATGAGATATTCATGTCGGACATCATGAACCGGCGCGAACAGTTGGGCCCCCAGGCCCGGCAGTACCCCGCTCAGCTCCTGTTCAACCTGATTCTGCAGGACATGATTACCGTCCGGCTGGTGGCCGACGAAGCCCGCAAGCAGGGCTACGACAAGGAATCCCAGGTTCGCCGCGCCGTGTCCCAGATCGAGGACCAGCTCCTCCAGCAGGAACTGATGTCCCGCTACGTGAAGGACAACATGACCGATGACGCGGTGAAGGCCCGCTATGACCAGTTCCTGAAGGAAAATCCGCCCCTCGACGAGGTTCGGGCCCGCCATATCCTGGTGGAGACCGAAGAGCAGGCCCGCGCGGTCATCGTCCGCGTCGGCAAGGGAGAGGATTTCGGGAGGCTGGCCCGGGAACTCTCGACCGGGCCGTCCGGGAAGGTCGGCGGCGATCTCGGCTATTTCACCCGCGAGAAGATGGTGCCGGAATTCTCCGCCGCCGCGTTCGGGCTGCGGCCGGGCGACGTCACCAGATCGCCGGTGAAGACCCAATTCGGCTGGCACGTCATCAAGGTCGAGGACCGCCGCACCCAGGAAGCGCCGAGTTACGCCCAGGCCGAGGGCCAGATGCGCGAACAGGTGCGGGAGCAGCTGACCCGGAAGTACGTGAGCGAACTGCGCGAGAAAGCCCGGGTGGAAACCTTCGGACCCGAAGGGCGTCCCGATCCGAAATAGAGAACACGCCGCCCTGCATCCGCTGGACGGCGGACGCGGCTTTGATTAAAAGGAGGGCGCCGCGGCGGCGGCGCTTTTCTTTTGAACGGCCTTGAACCGATGACCGATAATTCACTAAAGATTTCTCCGCTGGCGCCGGAGAATTTTCCGGACATGCCGGCTGTCGGCGGCGTGCGGATGGCGTCCGCCGCGTGCGGCATCAAGCACCGCGACAAGCTCGACGTGCTGCTTGTCGGGATGCCGGCGGGCACTGACGCGGCCGGCGTCTTCACCCGGTCGAAGACCGCCGCGGCGCCCATCGACTGGTGCCGCGCCGCGCTCGCCTCGGGACAGGCAAGGGGCCTGGTGGTCAATTCGGGCAACGCCAACGCGTTTACCGGCAAGGCGGGATCGGACGCGGTCGCGGCGATGGCCGGGGCCGCGGCGGAGGCCATCGGCTGCGCCGCCGATCAGGTATTCATCGCCCAGACCGGCGTCATCGGCGAGCCCATCGATGTCGGAAAGGTGACGCCCGTCCTGGGCGAATTGGCCGGGAATTTCGGCAGCGACTGGGAGGCGGCGGCCCGGGCCATCACCACCACCGACACCTTCCCCAAGGGCAGCGCCCGCCGGGTGGAGATCGGCGGCACGGCCGTGACCATCGCCGGGATCGCCAAGGGTTCGGGGATGATCGCGCCCGACATGGCGACCATGCTGTCGTTCATCTTCACCGATGCGGCCATCCCCCACGGCGTGCTGCAGCATCTCCTGGAGAACGCGGTCAACAGGAGCTTCAACAACATCTCCGTCGATTCCGACACCTCGACCAGCGACACGGTCCTGCTGTTCGCCACCGGCCGGGCGGAGCACAAGTGGGTCGCCCAGGCCGGCGACGCGCATCTCCGGGAATTCCGGAATGCCCTCGATGAGGTGTGCCTCGACCTCGCCCATCAGATCGTCCGGGACGGGGAGGGGGCGGCCAAGTTCATCGAAATCACCGTCACCGGGGCCGAGGACGACCGGGCGGCCAAGGTGGTGGGCCGCGCCATCGCCGATTCGCCCCTGGTCAAGACCGCCATCGCCGGCGAGGACGCCAACTGGGGCCGGATCGTCATGGCGGTCGGCAAGGCCGGCGAGGCGGCCGACCGGGACAGGCTCGCCATCACCATCGGCGGCGTCGCCGTCGCCCGGGACGGCGTCGCGGTGGACGGCTACGACGAGGCCCCGGTGGCGGCCCACATGAAGGGCGACGAAATCGACATCGAGGTTGATCTCGGCGTCGGGTCCGGCCGGGCGACGGTCTGGACCTGCGATTTGACCCACGGCTACATCTCCATCAATGCCGATTACCGGACCTGATCCAAGCTGCCTGGAGGCGGAGAGCCGGACCAGGTCCGGTTCGGCGCCGGTCCTGCTGGTTTCGGCGGCGGCCCTGGTGGATGCGGACGGCCGGGTCCTGCTGGCCCAGAGGCCCGAGGGCAAGACCATGGCCGGACTGTGGGAGTTTCCGGGCGGCAAGGTGGCCGACGGCGAGACCCCCGAGGCGGCGCTGATTCGCGAACTGAAGGAAGAGCTCGGCCTCGACGTCACCGAAAGCTGCCTCGCGCCCATCGCCTTCGCCTCGCACGCCTACGACGGCTTCCATCTCCTGATGCCCCTGTTCGTCTGCCGGGTGTGGAAGGGGACGCCGGCCCCGGCGGAGGGGCAGGCGCTCAAATGGGTGTTCCCGAACCGGATGGCGGACTATCCCATGCCGCCGGCGGACGAACCCCTGGTGGCCCTGCTCTGTGATCTGCTGTGAGTGGAAAACCGGCGCTGCTGTTTGATCTCGACGGGACGCTGACCGACCCCAAGCCGGGCATCATCAACTGCCTTCGTCACGCCATCGGGAAGCTGGCCATCCCCGTCGATCCGGCGGATGACCTCACCTGGTGCATCGGCCCGCCGCTTTATGAGAGTTTCGGCGCCATGATGCCGAACGCGGGGCAGGCCGACATCGACCGCGCGATCATGCTCTACCGGGAACGGTTCCGCGACATCGGAATCTACGAGAACGAGCTGTGCGATGGGATCGAAGCGGCGGTCGAGGGACTTCATCGGGCGGGCTATCCGCTGCTGGTGGCGACGTCCAAACCGCATATCTACGCCGACCGGATCATCGATCATTTCGGCCTCCGGCGGTTTTTCCCGCGGGTCTACGGTTCGGAGTTGGACGGCGCCCGGGCCGGCAAACGTGATCTGCTGGCGCACATATTCGCCACGGAAGGGATCGAGCCCGCGAATGCGGTGATGATCGGCGACCGCGGCCACGACATCGAGGGCGCCCGGGCCCATGGCGCGAACTCCATCGGCGTCCAATGGGGCTACGGGTCCGACGCCGAACTTATCGAAGCCGGGGCCGATCGCCTTGCCGCTCATCCGTCGGAACTGGCGTCCGCGCTCAATGGTCTTTGAACCGCCGCCGTATTGCGGCGCCGAACTCTCCTGCTAGGATGGCGGCCGCTTTAGGGAGGGAAACGTGGACGACACCGTTACGGCCCCGGTCACCGCCCCGGTCACCGACACCGTTACCGCTTGCGTGATGATCATCGGCGACGAGGTGCTGTCCGGGCGCACCGAGGACGCCAACTTGAACTGGCTCGCCACCCGTCTGACCGGCATGGGCATCCGGCTCGCCGAGGCCCGGGTCATTCCGGACGACGAGGACGTCATCATCGCCGCCGTCAACGAGGCGCGGGAGAAGTACGATTACGTCTTCACCACCGGCGGCATCGGCCCGACCCATGACGACATCACCGCGCTGTGCGTCGCCAAGGCCTTCGGGACGGAATTGGAACGCCGGCCCGAAGCGGTGAAACTGCTCGAAGACCACATGGGCAGGGACCGGCTGAACGAGGCCCGGCTGAAGATGGCCGAGGTGCCCGTCGGCTCGGCCCTGATCGACAATCCGGTGTCCAAGGCGCCGGGCTTCCGGATGGGCAACGTCTATGTGATGGCCGGCGTGCCCTCGATCATGCGGGCCATGTTCGACGGGATCGCCGGCGATTTGAAGGGCGGCGCGAAGATGCTGTCCAGGACCGTCGTCGCCTACCTGCCCGAGGGCACCGTCGCCGAGGGATTGGGCCGGGTTCAGGACGATCACCCCGATACCGAGATCGGATCGTACCCGTTCTACAAGGCCGGCAAGTTCGGCTGTTCGCTGGTGACCCGGGCCACCGATCCGGACGAACTGGACGCGGCGGCCGAGGACATCCGCCAAATGATCCGCGATCTCGGCGGCGAGCCTCATGAGGATGACGGCTCGGAGCTGCCCCCCGGTTGAGACTCTAGGGTCCGGACTCAATTGAATTTCGTCATGGCCGGGCCCGGACCCGGCCATCCACGTGGATCACCGGCCTACGCCGTCCGAAAGTCGGCTTCGGCCGACTGAAGGCCGGGTCAAGCCCGGTGATGACGGGTTTGACATGGTGATGACGACGGCGGGTCAAGCCCGGCGGGCCCTGATCCAGACGAAGCGGGCCACCAGGGCGGCGCCGACGGCGAGGGCGCCCTGGCCCGCGCGGCTGAACCATTCCGCCGTTCCGTCGCCCGCCGCCGCCGTCATCACCACCGGCGAGAGGAACTGGGCCAGGAACACCGCCATGGTGAGGCCCGAGCTCGCCCGCCCGCGGATATGGGGGGCCGCGTCCTCGAGGATCAGGCCGACCAGGGCGGGGAACAGCAGTCCCGTGCCGGCGCCGGACAGGATCATGCCGCCGACCACCTCCGGCAGCCCGGCCGCCGATCCGACAATCGTCAGGCCCGCGCCGAGCAGCAGGAACGTCAGGGTGATCGCCGTACGCTCGGACAGGATTCGGCGGATGCGGCCGTAAAGGGAGGCGACCGCCGCCGACGTCAGGCTGGCGCACGCGATGGTGAGCGCCGCGGTCGAGGGGCCGGGCGCGCCGATCTCGCGGAGCAGGAAGGGCACCTGCACCGGGATGACGTAGAACGCCACCATGACGAGGAAGGCGGCGGTGTAGGCGACGGCGAACAGTTTCCAGGGGATATCGCCGGCCGCCTCGCGGGCCTGGGCGTCCTGCCGCTCGCGGACGTGGGGCACCAGGAAGAACAGGGTCGGCAGAAGGATCACCGGGACCGCGTAGATGGCGAAGGGCAGCCGCCAGCCGAAATCGGCCAGGAAGCCGCTGGCGGTGATGTAGATCACGCCGCCGAGGGACATGGCGGCCGCCTGCCAGCCCAGCACCCGGTAGCGCCGCTGGCCCTCGAAACAGCCGCCGATCAAGGAGATGGCGCCGGTGAGGATTCCCGCCACCGAAACGCCCAGCAGCGCCCGGCTGATCAGGATGTCGGTCAGGCCGTCGAGGAACAAACCGGACGAGCCGGCGGCGATGTAGATCACCGTCGAGACGGCGAGCACCGGCTTGGGTCCCGATTTGTCGGAGAGGTATCCGGCAAGCGGCGAGGCCAGCACGATGAACAGGCCGGGAATGGTCAGCGAGAGCCGGGTCAGGAACCGGGCATCGGGCAGGCTCTTGAAGTGCTCGGCGATGGCCGGCAGCGCCGGCGCGATGGTGGCGGCCGACATGACCGTGAGGGTGCTGGCGCCGAGCAGCGTGGCGACCAGAAGCGCCTGGCCGAGGGCGCTCGAGGGGAGTTGGGCGGGGCCGCCGGAAGACATGGCGCACCCTCGCTTGCGCGCCGGTCCCGGGCAAGCACAAACTCGGCAACTCGAAACCTTCCCCTCCGTCATGGAGAGGGCGGACACTCACTTAACTAGTATCCAACGAATGCCGCCCTATAATGCGCCGCGATTCCCGCCCGCCCATGATTGGGCGGAAACGCACGCGTGCCCGCGTGGCGGAATTGGTAGACGCAAGGGACTTAAAATCCCTCGGCCCTTCGGGCTGTCCCGGTTCGAGTCCGGGCGCGGGCACCAGACCTTGTATGCATATCCGGCCTCCGAATGAGCACCTTCAAACCCGAGGAACTGGACCTCGAACAGCTACCATTGCTGGGTCGAGGGGTATGGGGTTCGGTCTTCGACCTCGATGACGGCACGGTCCTGAAACTTGGGAAACGGATCGGCGGAATCGGCGATGGCCATGAGAAGTTACGTCATGAGGCGATGGTGTTGGATCGGCTTGCTCAGGCGACCCCACCGATCGGCTCGCTTCTGCCCGTAGTCGTTGAATGGGACCTGCTGGATCAAGCCATCCAGTTTGAGGGGGAGCCGCACACTATCTGGGTGCGGCAGACCAAGCTTGCCGGCCAGCCGGCCACCATTGATCAAGTGCTCGGCATGAATGGGACGGAACGGCGGGCGCTGGCCGCCTCGGTTGCGGAGAGCTTGGCCGGTCTCTACGGCGCTTTCGAGAGGGCCGGCGTTGCTGCCGACCTGCGATCCTCGGGCGGTGTCGCGGACTTTCAGCTCGGGGACATTCAGTTGGAGTCGATGGATCGCGAACGATTGGAGAAATTCCGAAGGATTGCCGCTTTGCTCGAACCGGCAGACAACCACCCTATCCACGGTGACTTCAACATCAGCAATATCCTGCTGGACAACGGCGGGAGGGTCGTCGGTGTGGTTGATTTTGCCGAAACAAGAATTGGAAGGGTGGAGGAGGATATTTGCTCCGTGACCTCGGAGATTCCAGATCTACGGGAGGGCTATGTTTCTTCGCTCCAATCGCTGCTCGACCAACGGATTGATCGTGAGGCACTGGAAGTATTCGAAATCGGCAGCGATTTGATCAGCATGATCATCTCACGCTATCGATTTTCTGATCTTAGGGAGGCGGAGCGCCTTGAGGCAGATGTCGACCGGTGTCTGCGCCGCTACGCGGCCGCCTAGAACAGCCAGGTGGGGAAGCCCTTGGGCGCGACCTCGATCACCCATTCGGGGAGCAGGGCCTGGAACCAGAACAGGTGCAGGGTGTGTTCGTAGAACACCACCAGCACGGCGTAGCCGGAGAACGTGCGGCGCTACCTGCAATTGATCCTGGACACCTGGCCCCGGAAGTTTCCCGAGCCCTCCGGCGACTGACGGGTCCGCAACGCTCCTATGGCGGCTCAATCGAGTCCGGACCCTAGGCGGCCTTGGAATGCT
>JAJECC010000112.1 GCA_022822205.1 Rhodospirillales bacterium
CCGTCGATCAATTGAGGTGATTTTCTTGTCCGCCCGGTCGCCGAAGGAATGCGCGTGAGGTGCAGGGAACAGGTCTTCACCACCGGGAGCCCGGAGAGGATGGAGAAGGGCTGACTCACCCCCACCCACATCTTCACCCCCACCCCAACCCTCCCCGTCGAGGGGAGGGAGTTTGCCGTGCGTTCCCTCTCCCCCGGAGGGAGAGGGATGCGGAGGCTTGGCGAGCGGAAACCCTTGAAAGATAGGCACTTAACGCCGTCGGGGCTGGCGAGTAGAATGCCCGCCTTCACCCTTGGGAAAACGTGAGGGAAGATGTCCGGGATTATCCCGCCTCTCCATCCGGCCGGTTGGCCGTTCGTCTGGCTGTTTGCCGGCGGCGCCGTCGTATTGGCGGTTATCTGGGAACCGCTGGGCTGGGCCGGCGCAATCCTCACCCTGTGGTGCGCCTATTTCTTCCGCGACCCCGAACGGGTCACCCCGGCGCGGGACGGATTGGCGGTCAGCCCCGCCGACGGCGTGGTGCAGATGATTACCGACGCCGCCCCGCCCGCCGAAATCGAAATGGGCGAGAGCCCGCGGACGCGGATATCGATTTTCATGAACGTGTTCAACGTCCACGTGAACCGTATCCCCATCGGCGGACGGATCGTCAGGACCGCCTATCGTCCGGGCAAATTCCTCAACGCCTCCCTCGACAAGGCCAGCGAACACAACGAACGCCAGTCGTTTCACATGGAGACCGCCGACGGGCGGAGCTTCGGCGTGGTCCAGATCGCCGGCCTGGTGGCGCGGCGCATCCGCTGCGACCTCCGGGAGGATCAGGAGGTGCGGGCCGGGGAACGGTTCGGGATCATCCGCTTCGGCAGCCGGGTGGACGTGTATCTGCCCGATGGCGTGGTCCCGCTGGTCGCCGTCGGGCAAACCGCAATCGCCGGCGAAACGGTGATCGCCGACCTTCGCGCCCAGGAAGACCGGCGCTCGGGCGAGGTGCGCTGATGTTCCGCCCCCGCCAGCGGCGTCTCCGCGGCCTCTCGTTCAACCGCATGCTGCCCAACATGCTGACCATGCTGGCGCTGTGCGCCGGCCTGACGGCGCTTCGCTACGGACTGGAGGGCAAGTGGCAGCCGGCGGTCGTTTCGCTGGTCATCGCCGCCATCTTCGACGCCCTCGACGGCCGCATCGCGCGGCTCCTGCAGGGAACCTCGAAATTCGGCGCCGAGCTGGACAGCCTGTCGGACTTCATCGCCTTCGGCGTCGCCCCGGCGGTGATCCTCTATCTCTGGACCATGCAGACCGCCGGTCCCGTCGGCTGGGTCCCGGTGCTGCTGTTCAGCGTGTGCATGGCGCTGCGGCTGGCCCGGTTCAACACGGGCATGGACGACGACGATCCGCCGGCCTGGGCCAAGGGCTATTTCACCGGCGTGCCGGCGCCGGCGGCGGCCGGTCTGGTCATGCTGCCGATGATCCTGTGGTTTCAAACCGACGCCGAATGGCTGCGCCGGCCGCTGCTGGTCGGCGCCGTCATCATCGTCGTCGCCTGCCTGATGGTCAGCAAGCTGCCCACCTATTCGTTCAAGAACATCCGCATTCAGCAGCGGTTCGTCCTGGCGCCCATGCTGGGGGCCGGCCTGCTGGCCGCGCTGACCGTTTCGGCGCCGTGGCTGACCCTGACGCTGATCGCCGCCGCCTACCTGGCCAGTTTCCCGTTTTCCATCCGCTCATACCGGCGGGCCGAGGCGGAGGCCAGGGAACTCGCGGCGGATGCGGATGCGCCGGCGGCCAACGACGAAGCGGCCGAGTAATCACGCCGCCGGGGCGGGCGGATGCTCGCTCCGGGCGCGCCACGCACGCCTTGATTGCCGGCCCATCCCGGCAGTCAGGCCCAGCGGCGGCGCAGCCGGCCAATGATGCTGCCGCCGATCAGCAGCGCCATGACGGTCAGCAGCGTAAGGCTGATGGGCCGCTCGATGAACACCGAGAGGTCGCCGCCGTTGCCGCCGATGGCCTGGCGCATTCGGGTCTCGAAGATGGGGCCCAGCACCAGACCGAGAATAATCGGCACCAGCGGGATGTCGGCCCGTTTCAGCGCCAGCCCCAGGAGACCGAACGCCGCCGCAATGAGCGGATCGGTGAGGCGGAAGTTGGCCGAATAGGACCCGGCCATGGCGAAACACAGGATGGCGATACCGAGCAGGCGGTCGTCAATCCGCGTAACCAGGGCGATCCACCGGGTGGCGAACAGCAGAATTCCGACGATGACGAAATTCATCAGGAACAGGGACAGATAGAGGCCGGAGACGAACGGCCCGTTCTCGGCGAACAAAGCGGGTCCGGGGTCGACGTTGTGGACGGTGAACACGGCCAGCATCATGGCGGTCAGGACCTCGCCCGGGATGCCCAGGGCGAGGAGCGGCACCAGCGCCGCCGCCGGAACGGCGTTGTTGGCGGCTTCGGAGGCGATGATCCCCTCGGGCGCCCCCTTGCCGAACAGTTCCGGGGTTTTGGAGCCGCGTCTGGCCGTGCTGTACGAGAAAAACTGGGCGAGGAATTCCCCAACCCCCGGCAGAATGCCCATGGCGACGCCGAACGACGATGAGCGCAGCAGCGTCTTGGGGTAGCGCAGGACCTCGGCGAAGCCGCCCAGGAGCCGCCGTTTCATTTCCACCGGGACTGCCTTGTCGCCGCTTTTCGAGATCAGGAGAAAGCCCTGGGACATGGCGAACAGGCCGAGGATGATGGAGATCAGCGGTATGCCGCCGAGCAGCCATGTGGTGCCGAAGGTGTAGCGCGGCGAGCCGTAGGCCCCCTCGAGCCCGATGGTTCCCAGGAACAGGCCCAGGCAGAGCGTCGCCGCGGCGGCCAGTTCGGCCCCCCGGTGAGCGGTGATCACCAGCACCATGGCGAGCGCCGCGGCCATCGCCATGTCCGCCGAGCCGAATTTCTTGGCGAACGCCGCCAGCAACGGCGCCGCGACGATCAGGACGAGGACGCTGAACGTGCCGCCGAAGAACGACGATGCGTAGGCCAGGGACAGGGCCCGTTGCGGCTCTCCGGCGCGGGTCATGGGGTAGCCGTCATAGGTGGTCAGGACGCTGACCCCGGTTCCCGGCGTATTGACCAATATGGCGGGAATCGCCCCGCCGTACCACGCGCCGGCATAGACTCCCATCAGCAGGGTAATGCCGGACAGCGGGTCGAGGCTGAAGGTGACGGGCAGCAGAATTGCAATGGCGACGCCCGGGCCGAGGCCGGGGATGGCGCCCATGATGATGCCGAGCAGGCTGCCGCCGGCCAGGGCGGCAAGCACCGGGACCGCCAGGACCTGATCGATGGCGACCGAGAGATTTTCCAGCATCACAGGAACCGGCCGAGGGTCTCGAGCCACGGGGCGAGCTTGAACAGCGCCGCCTTCGGGAACCACAGCCCGAGGACGAACCGGAACAGGACCAGCATGGCGAGGGCGAGCCCCGCCGCCACCGCCGCCAGCCGCCGTCCGCGGAAGCCCGCGATGGCCGCGCAGAGGGCGCAAAAGGCGAGCACCGACAGCCCGTAGCCGATCAGCCCCATCAGCCAGATGGCGGCCAGAAATCCGGCCGATACCAGAAGGGCGATCACGGTCAGCCGCTTGGCCGCGGGCCCTTCGGCGGGGGCGGCAAAGATGGCGGCGAGCACCGAAAAAACGAACATCAGGCTGAGGGCGAAGATGGGCCCGTTCCGGGGTTCGTTCCACCAGCCGCCGCCTTCGGCGCCGGGCTCGGTCTGGCCGCCCACCAGGATCAGCAGAACCGCCGAGCCGACGGCGAGCGCGGCAAACAGCATCCTGCCCTTCGGTCTGCCGCCGGCAACAAGGGACAGGACGTCCTGCTCTTCGGTGTTTTCCTTCGCCATCGGGCGGGCCGGTTTATTTCGCCAGCAGGGCCTCGACGCGCTTGTACTGTTCATCGACGAACCGGACGGCGGCCTTGCCGTCGGTCCAACCGATCACCGCACCGGTATTGGCCTCGATATCCTTGACCCTCTTGCTGTTCAACGCCTTCACCGCCGATGCGGCGATTTTCTTGCGCACATCCGCCGGCACCTGGGCGCGCACGAACAGACCCGCCCAGGCCGGTGTTGCGATGCCCGGCACCTGCTCGTCGAGGGTGGCGAGGTTGGGCAGGATGGAAATCCGGTTGGCGGTGTAGGCGGCCAGGCCCTTCGCCTCGCCGCTGTCGAGGCACGGCTTGATCAGCTTGACCGTGCTGACGATGACATCGGCGTCGCCGCTGGCCAGCAGGGTGCAGTTGGTTTCGTCATAGGCGGCATTGCCGGCGAACTTGAAGCCCAATCTTTTGGCCGCCAGCAGGGTTTGCCGGGTCGGCGGGCCGTTGAACCCGAAATGGCCGAGTTTTACCGGGTTTTTCTTGGCGTGGGCGGCGAGCCCCGCCAAATCGCTGAACGGCAGATTGCCGCGCGCCCACAGGCCCATGGGATAATTGATGATGATCCCCAGCGGTTCGAAGGCGTCGCGCCCGAACGGCGCGCGCTTCTTGATGATGTGCGCGGTGAGGATGTTGCCCGTAAACATGCCGACGGTGTAGCCGTCGGGGCGCGCCTGGGCCACGTGATTGGCGCCGATGACGCCGCCGCCGCCCTTCATGTTCACCACCGCCGAGGGGACCCCGAAATCCTTTTGAATTTGATCCGAGATCAACCGCGCGACCACATCCTCCAGATCGCCGGGAGGCCACGGGACTATGACTTCGACGGGTCGTTCGGGGTATTCCGCCTGCGCGGTTCCGGCCATGAGCATGAGGCCGAGGCCCAAGGCCATGGCCCAACGTTTAACCAACACTCCCATTGTGATCCTCCCTTTGGGTAAAGGTGTTTTGTCGGTGGAAACGCATAGTATCCGTCGCCCCCAACGGGATACAAGGCGGTAACCTCTCAGGCCGGCGCGTCGAGTTCCGGATAGCGGCGAAAGATACCGAGCTCGTTGAACGGAATGCGCCGCTCGGACGCCAGGTAGGCGGCGATGTTGGGTCTCTTGGCGACACGGTCATGCAGCGCGAATATTCCCGGATAGTCGTCGCGCAGCGCGGCAACGGTCCTGGGGAACGCATAGTCGAGCCCCGCGGCCACCTGAAACAGGGACAGGTCCGCATGTGAACAGCCGGCGCCGACGAGCCATTCGCCGCCGGCCTCCGTGTTTTGCGTCAGCGTCCGTTCGAAATAGCCGAAGTACTTGGTCAGGCGCTCGCTCCGGAACGCGGCCGTGCGTTTCAGCGCTTCCGCCTGCTGGTCCTCGTAATGCAGTGAATTGGCAATGGGATGATGGGTGTCGTGGGCTTCCATCACAAAGTCCGTGATCGTGTGCTGCAGATGCCGGGCCCGCCACTTTGCGTCCCCGTCCGGGGCGAGTCCATGGCGCTCGCCGAGATAGGCGCAGATGGCGGGGGTCTGGCTGAGATACAGCTCGCCGTGCTGCAGGATCGGCGGGGCAAAGACCGGCGTCCCGAGATCGTCGCGCTGTATGAACGCCAACAGGGACGGCGCGCCGCCCCCTTCCTCCTCCGGCAGTCTCGCGACGTCCGTATAGGCCGCGCCCGCGTCTTCGAGCACCAGGCGCACGAACTCTCCGCGCCCCTGGATCATGGGCCAGTAATACAGCCGGTATTCGGCGTCTTCCGTGTTGATTGGCGTGTTTGTCGGCATGTTTGTCGGTAATCCTTTTTTCGATGGTCAGGTCAACCACGAGAACAGGTGGTCAGAAGTTGTCTTTGCGCCTTCGGGTCTCGGCGAATACCGCCACCGGGTCGGCCCCGCTCAATCCTATCGTCGCCCGCAGATTCTCGCTCATCGGGCGGACGAACGGATTGGTGGCGCGCTCCAGGCCGATCGTCGTGGGCACGGTCGGCAGGCCCCGCGCGCGCAACTCGTCGATTTCCCTGCTGCGCGCCACGAGACGCGCATTGCCGGGCTCGACCGTAAGGGCGAATCGGGCGTTGGCCTGGGTGTATTCGTGCGCGCAGTAGACGACGGTGTCATCGGGAAGCGCCATGAGTTTTTGCAGGCTGTTCCACATCATCTCCGGCGTGCCTTCGAACAAGCGGCCGCAGCCAAGCGCAAAAATCGTATCGCCGACGAAGGCGACGCCCTCGCCCGCGAAATAGTACGCGATGTGGCCGGTCGTATGGCCCGGCACCTCGAATACCTCGGCATTCATGGCGCCGAACGGATACGCGTCCCCCTCCGACACCCGGACGTCGATACCCGGAATCCGTTCGGCGTCGTGAGCCGCCCCGACAATGGTACACCCCCATTGCTGCTTGAGCGCCAGGTTTCCTCCCGTGTGATCGCCGTGATGATGGGTATTCAGGATATGGGTAAGGCGCCAACCCTTCTCATCCAACGCGTCATTGATCGCGCCGGCATCGGGTGTGTCGATGCACGCGGTCAGTCCCTGACCGGGATCATGGGCCAGGAAACCGTAATTGTCCGATCTACAGGGAAACTGATGAATTTGGAGGGACATGAGCCATGCCTTCGGATATGCGGTCGTCATTCGCCGCCCGGGTACTAGGCCAAATGTCTCCGGAATGTCCAGCCCGATTATGGTGACCCGCCTGTTCCGTGACTGCCCGGCGGGCGACGGTCTTTGGCATCATGCCGCCGACACCGATGGATTGTGCCCGGTCCCCTGGTTCGCTACCTTGCCCTTCCCGTTTTCTTCCAGCCATGACTCCGGCGCACTTTTCTTTGTACATCGACTGCCGCAAGCGAAACGTGTGTGTCCGGGCCGCTCAAATACCTGAAACCAACAATCCAACGGAGAGATCAGACCATGCGCACCCCACGCCTCGACCGCGACCGCCAACAATGGATTTTCGACTACGTCGTCCAGCAGACCGGGCGGGTCTTTCACTGGGATGAGCCGGGACGGCAGGTTCCCGCCAGCGTCAAGAGCCATGCCCAGATCTCCAAACACCTTGGGCGGATGGGCCAGCGGTATGAGCGGGTGGCCGCCGAAGAGGAGGCCGCGGGCCATTCGGCGACGGCCTTCGAGCTTTACTACAAGGCATCGGCCACTTTCGCCGCGGCCCAGCATCCCGTGCTCGAAACCAATGACGAGAAGCGCTACCTGCATGGACGCTGCCTCGCCAACTACGAAAAGGTGATCGAGCACGCGCCCCACAAGATCGAACGGCTGGAAATCCCGTTCGAGGGCGCGGAACTGCAGTGCTATTTCCACCTGATGCCGGGAGGGGCCAAAGCGCCGCTGGTCATCTTCATCCCCGGCTGCGACATGACCAAGGAGATCTATCCCGACCCCCGCATCATGCAGGCGCATTATCGCGGCATGCACACGCTCGTCATCGACGGTCCGGGACAGGGCACGTCGAACCTGCGGGGCACGAAACTGACGCCGGACAACTATGAGCGCGCGGTTCTCGCCATCGCGGAATACATGGCCAAGCGGGACGAGGTGGATGAAGAGCAGATCGTCGTTTACGCCCTTTCCATGGGAGCGCACTGGGGAGTCGAGGTCGCCGCCTCGGGGCATCCGCTGATCAAGGCGGTCGCCGGGGCGTGGACGTCCTTTCTCGACAAGTATTATATCCTCGACACCTTCTCGCCCAGGTACAAGCAGCTCTTCGGCTACCTGATGGGTGCGTCCAGCGAGGAGGAACTCGACGGCTGGGTTTCAAAGATGACCGTCGAGGGGCGCGAAGCGGACATCAAGTGTCCCGTTCTGATGACGGTGGGCGAATACGATTCCCGCAGCCCGATCGAGCTGGTCTACAATTTCTTCGACAAGGTGGAGGCGCCGAAGGAATTGTGGGTCTACGAGGACACCTATCACCAGGCCCGCATGTTCGGCGAAGACCAGCCGCGTCACGATCAGCATATGATGTGCCACGATTGGCTGGTCGATGCGTTGAACGGAAAATACGGCGCCGGCCACGACCGGAAGACGTATCTGCGGACCGGCGGCGGCGGCCCCAACGGCCCGCAAGGCGAGGGGCAGGACGCGCTGCACTGGTGGGAATAGCGTACCCGCCGAACCATCCAGGGTCCGGACTCACGTGAGCCGCCATACGCGTGTCGCCGCCCCCAAGGCGTGGATACCCGGATCAAGTCCGGGCATAACGGCGTAGAATGAATTCGTCATACCCCGGCGCAAGTCCGGGGTATCCAGATTTTCAGTTCCTGAACCACAGAGACGGTGAGGCAGTGAGGCGCACCGGGATCGAGACCTCTCCTCCCGACCTCTGTGCCTCCGTGTCTCTGTAGTGATTATCCTGGATGCCCCGCACGGAGGCGGGGCATGACGACCTTGACCCGGTGATGACGACTTGCGGGTGAGTGAGGAGCGGCGGCCGGATGGGTCTTCACATGGGCCAGAGGGCGGTCCCGGGATGGAACTGCGACCAGGCGAACCAGAACGCCTGGTGGCTGCCGAGATCGGACCCGTCGGCGCCGACCGCCTTGATGCCGCCGGCCTCGAGCCGCAGGCGAACGTTCTCGAAGGCGATCTCATCGCCTCTCGTCAGCGCCAGGAACGCCTTGCTCCGCTGGAACGCCACCGGTTTGCCGGACGCGGTGACGACGCCGATGATGTCTTCGTGAACCGGCAGGCGCGGGTCCACGTCGCCGACCGGAAATATGGGGCCGTTGGCATCCCGGCCGTTGCGGAAATCGAAATCGCGGCCCAGCGCCAGTTCCTCGACCAGCACGGTCGTCCCGGGGTGCAGTTTCTTCCACCGGCCCCAATCCGTGGTGACGACCGTGGCCTGCTTGAGTTGCAGTTTCTTCTCCGCCAGCGGCCCGGTCACCGCCGCGCCCAGAAACGTATCGAACACCGAAAACGTCTTGACGTCGTACATCACCTTGTTGGACCGGATCAGCAGCCCCGACGTGCGCAGGATGGGCCGCCCGATCCCGTCTGGCAGCCGGTCGGTGAAGTAGGCCTGCGCCGAACCGCAGAGCGTGCAGTAGGGAATGCCCAGGTGCCTGCCGCCCAGGGTGTCGTTGACCATCTCGCGCACTTCCATGATGCGGCGCGGATAGGCCCGGTACTCCCCGTTCACCCCGATCCCGAAAACGATGTCCCCGTCCTTGAGCCATGCCGCGTCCGCGGCGCTGCTCACCTTGGGATTGTCGGCGGCGGGAATGCAGTTGCACGGCTCGTCCGTCGTATCGTACGCGCGGTCGTCGATCAGCACGCCGCCCCAGGAAACGTGCCGCCAGTCGATATCGCCTTCGACGAAGATCTTGTCCCAGCCGGGCACCATGGTCGTGAATATGGCGCGCTTTGCCCGCAGATAACCGGGGGGCGCCGGAATATCCCACGCAATGAGATGGTCGGTGACCGCCCCCCAATGATTGCCGATGGGCGAGCCGATCCCCAGCAACCTCGTGGCGGCGTAGCTCAATTCATCGTTCAGGCCGCGCGAAGTGACAAAGCGCATCAGATCGGCGATCAGCCAGACGATGCGGGGATCCTTCCCTTCGACGATTTGTTCCAGCGCCGCCGATTGATCATTTTCCCACCTCCCGTTGGCCATGGCGTCGATGAAGGCCGTCTTCACCGCCGACCGCAGGGCGTCGGACAGCGAGCCGTCCGGGACCGCCGGCGGATTGCCGAACTCCTTGATGACATGGTCCGGCAGCGGTTCCCTGTCCTGGGCCAGCGGCGCGCCGGACCAAGTCAATGAAAGCGCAACCAGAAACGCGCCGAGGACGATACGGGGAGACAGGTTGCGTGCCGATGCCATGACGGAGCCTTTTCGTGGCTGGTTGACCCGTACGCAATGAAAGGAATGCGCCGAATAGGGATATGACACGGATATTAAGGGGCCGTACCCCGTTTTATGCCAATCACGTTTTCTTCAGCCGGCCGGCGGCGGAGCCGGTTCGCGCCCGGGAAGCCGCGCCCGATGCACGGTTGTCAGGGGCGGCTTTATATTTTACGGTTTTGTCCTGTAATTTGGAAACGGCGCGGCCGGAAAGGCCGCGGGAAGGAGCCACGCCATGACCTATAGCTTTGAGCAATTCTGCGCGGACAACCGGGCCGCCTATGACGGGACCGGCAAGGCCGACCTCGAACAAATCCGCCTGAACCTCGAACGCTTGCTTCAAGAGAACCAGCCCTTCGTCGAAGAGCATTGCGGGCCGGATGCCGATGGCGGCGTGGTGGAACTCTATCAGGACCCGGAGAAGGGATTTCTGGTCTATGCCCACGGCTACGCCGAGGGGAGGACCTCGCCGCCCCACGATCACGGGGCGTCCTGGGCGATTTACGGACAGGCCAAACGGTTCACCGACATGACCGAGTGGAACCGCCTCGACGACAAGTCCAGGGACGGCTACGCCGAGATCGAATCGGCCAGAAAATACCGGCTCGATCCGGGCATGGCGGGCAAGTTCGGCCCCCATGAAATCCACCAGATTCATTTCGAAGCCGGCGCGCGGTTCGTCCGCGTCACCGGGGCCGATCTGTTCGAGGAGGAAACCCTGACCTATCAGCCGGACACCAACGGCGTGGTCGCCCGGACCGTCGGCTCGGCGGCCAACGCCGGCGAGAACCTGACCAAACGGCACATCGCCTAGACGCCCGGCCGTCTCTTGGCCGTCTCTCGGCCGGTTCCTCCTCACCATCGAGCATCCGCCGGCCGGCCCGCGTGGACCCGGCGGCCCTTCCGTGGCGGCCCTGTAACCTATATTTCGGCGGAGCGCACTTTCTTGAATAATGTATATTATATGGTACATTAATTCGAATAAGGTATCATAAAGTATGCATTATGAAGACAAAAGTTAGAATAAGCCCGGCGACGAAGCGAGAGTTGCGTACCCTTGGCGCAAAAATCCGGGAAGCGCGGCTACGCAGACATTTGCCTCAGAAACTAGTCGCGGAGAGAGCTTCCGTCAGCCGGGTAACGTTAACCCGAATAGAACGCGGCGACCCGGGCGTCAGCGCCGGGGCGTACGCCATGGCGCTTCAAGCGCTGGGGATTCTGGATGGCTGGGCCGATATCGACGACCGGCTTGGAAATCAGCTGGCCGAGGAGCAATCGCGAAAGCGCGCACCGCGACGGCAATCATGACGGTAGAAGTCCATTTGAACGCATACGGGACCCTCAAAAAGGTCGGAATTCTACGCAGGCACTCGGGGGCAGGCAGGGAGCGGGTAACCTACGAACACGATGCCGCATGGCTGGCGACTCCGGAAGCATTTGAGTTTGACCGGACACTCCCCCTTCAATCCGGACCGCTCCACCCCGGCGCGAATAGGGAAATGTTCGGTACGTTGGGAGACAGCGCGCCGGACAGCTGGGGCCGCCAGCTGATGATAAAGAGGGAAAACAGACTGGCCGAGCAGGAAGGGCGGGCGCGGCGCGGACTGCAAGAATCGGACTACCTCCTGGGAGTATCCGACCACACGCGGCTAGGCGCCCTTCGTTTCTCGGTTGATGGCGTCTTCCAGGCCCCCCAAACGCAAGGGGTTCCGACAACCGTCGCACTTGGCGATCTTCTCGAAGCGGCCCAACGAATTGAACGAGGCGAAGAAACGAACGAAGACCTGCTTATGATATTCGCTCCGGGTTCATCACTTGGCGGCGCGAGACCCAAGGCTTCGGTTTACGATCAACAGGGCAACCTCCTGATCGCGAAATTTCCGAAACCCTCCGACACGTTCTCGGTAACAAGGTGGGAGGCCATCGTACTCGACATGGCTTGCGCGGCCGGAATGTCGGTCTCCACCCACGATTTGACCGCCGCGGCCGGACGGACGGTCTTTCTTTCGCGGCGGTTCGACCGCATTAGCCGCAACGGGCGGGAGGAAGATCAGCGCATACCGTTTATGTCCGCGATGGCAATGACACAGCACAATGATGGCGATGACAACTGCAGCTATTTGGAGTTGGTTGACGCGATCAACGCTTCAGGCGCCAGTCCGGAGCGGGATCGGCCGGAACTGTTTCGCCGGATCGCGTTCACCGTTCTGGTCTCCAACACCGACGACCACTTTCGAAACCACGGGTTTCTTTGGGCGAAAAACGGCGGCTGGACGCTGAGTCCCGCGTACGACATAAATCCCGTTCCAAACGGCCCGCGCATACTGAGGTCCAGAATTGATTTCGATGAGGCAATCGCGTCGCTCGAACTTCTCCGGTCCGTTCATGAGTTCTTCGTGCCGCGCGATACGGCGGAGGAAATCATTGATGAGTGCGCGCAGGTAGTAAGGCGGTGGCGCGATTTTGCGCGCGCCCGCCACGCCCCGGACGCCGAAATTGAATTCATGAGTTCGGCGTTCGAGACAGACGATCTCCAATCGGTGACGTAGCAACCGAGCCGGCTTCGGCGAAAATCCGGTGAAAAGGCACATCGCCCAGGCGCCCGGCCGTCTCTCGGCCGATGTCCCGATGGGGGAGGGGAGTGGCTGGGGCGCAGGGATTTGAACCCCAATTTTCCGGGTCAGAGCCGGACGTAATAGCCATTATACGACGCCCCAGCAGGGGGGCGTATGTTTACTCCAACCCGCCCCCCGAAAACAAGCCGTCTCCGAAGCCCGTTGGGGGATAGGCCCCGGCCCCGATCCGGGCTATTCTTGTATAAGACGAACTCGGGGCTGAGACCGATGAATAACGGGGAGGACGGCGGAACACGCCGGCCGAACAAAAAGACCCGGGCCAAAAACAAGGCCAACGGGCCGGGCAGAACCGGACTGTATCGGCGGCGGCGCAAGCCGGCGAAAACCTATGGCGCGCTTGATCTCGGCACCAACAACTGCCGGCTGCTGATCGCCAAGCCGACCATCGACGGCTTCCGGGTGGTGACCTCTTTTTCGCGGATCGTGCGCCTCGGCGAAGGAATGGCCGGAGACGACCGGTTGTGCGAGGACGCCATGGACCGGGCGATCGAAGCGCTCGACGTATGCGCCAAGAAGCTCGAACAGTTCGGCGTCGCCCGCACCCGCAACATCGCCACCGAAGCCTGCCGGCGGGCGGTCAACTGCGGCGACTTCATCGAACGCATCGAGAGCCGGACCGGGCTGAGGATGGAAACCATCTCTTCCCGGGAAGAGGCGCGGCTGGCGCTGGCCGGCTGCAAGAGCCTGCTTGCCGACGACCCGCCCCACGCCCTGGTGTTCGATATCGGCGGCGGCTCCACCGAGCTGGTCTGGGCGGTGCTGGACGGCGAGGACGGATTCAGGATCGCCGACACCCTGTCCCTTCCCATCGGGGTGGTGACCCTGTCGGAGATTTGCGGCACCGGCGAAGTATCCCGGGATGCGTATGAAAACATGGTCGAAACCGTGGCCCGGCACCTGCCCGCGTTCTGCCGGCGCAACCGCATCGCCAGCCGGGTCGGCCAGGGCCGGGTACAAATGCTCGGGACCTCCGGGACCGTGACCACGCTGGGCGCCGTGCATCTGGAGCTCCCCCGCTACTCCCGGTCCCACATCGACGGCCTGCACATCGATTTCGACGCCCTCGGGCGCGCCTCGGACCGGTTGACCGGCATGGACTATGACGGCCGCGCCGCCATCCCGTGCATCGGCCACGAGCGCGCCGAACTGGTGGTGCCGGGCTGCGCCATCCTGGAGGCCATCTGCCGGTGCTGGCCGGTCGGATCGCTGCGCATCGCCGACCGGGGCCTGCGCGAGGGCATCCTCCTCGAACTGATGGCGATGGACCGGGTCGCCGCCGCCCAACCCGCCGCCTGAGAGCCGGCCGTGGCGAAGGGACGCGGGCGGAAGCGCCAATCCAGCCGCCAAACCGGCCGCGTGGCCGGGCGCGATCTCACGGTCCGGGTGAAAACCGCCAAGGGACGAAAATCCTCCTCCACCCGCTGGCTTCAGCGCCAGCTCAACGACCCGTACGTGGCGCAGGCCCGGCGCGACGGATACCGCTCGCGGGCGGCCTACAAGCTCCTGGAGCTGAACGACCGGTTCAACCTGTTCCGCAAGGGAATGCGGGTGCTCGATCTGGGCGCGGCGCCGGGGGGCTGGACGCAGGTGGCGGCGGCCGAAACCGGGGGTGAAATCGTCGCCCTCGATATTCTGGAAATGGAGGACATTCCCGGCGCCGCCGTTCTTCAAGGCGACATCCATGACGAAGACGCGCCGGCCAGGATCACCGGGGCCTTGGGCGGCAGGGCGGATCTGGTGCTGAGCGACATGGCGCCGCCGCTCTCGGGCCACGCCGGGACCGACCATTTGCGGACCATGGCGCTGGTCGAGGCGGCCTACGACCTCGCGCTCGGCGTCCTGGCGCCGGGCGGCGGGTTCGTGGCCAAGGTCTTCCAGGGCGGCACGGAAGCCCGGCTGCTGGCCGACATGAAGCGGCGCTTCGCCTCGGTCCGCCACGCCAAGCCGCCGGCAAGCCGCGCCGAATCGGCGGAGATTTACGTCGTCGCCACCGGCTTCCGGGAGGCCTGACGTCCCCCTAACCCGTTGAGGCGATTGGCGTTGCCGGGGCGCATTCTGGCGGCTTGGTTTTGCCGCCCATCTGTGTATGATCGGGCGCCAACTCTGATACGGAGATGGCATGAATATCCCGGACGGTCTGACCTTCGACGACATCCTGCTGGAACCCGCGGCCTCCGATGTCCTGCCGTCCGATACCGACACCGCCACCCGTCTGACCAACTCCATCGATCTCGGCATTCCGCTGGTGTCCGCCGCCATGGACACGGTGACCGAAAGCGCGCTCGCCATCGCCATGGCCCAGGCCGGCGGCATCGGCGTCATCCACAAGAATCTGGAGCCCCATGAACAGGCCGCCGAGGTCCGCAAGGTGAAGAAGTTCGAAAGCGGCATGGTGGTCGATCCGATGACCATCCGCCCCGACGCCACCCTCGCCGACGCCCTCGACCTGATGGAGCGGCACAGGATTTCCGGTATTCCGGTGGTCGAGAACGGCAACGGCAGGCTGGTGGGCATCATCACCAACCGGGACGTCCGGTTCGCCAGCGACCCCAAGCAGCCGGTGAGCGAACTGATGACCGCGCACACCGCCGGCCGGCCGCTGATCACCGTCGAGGAAGGCGTCGCGGCGGAGGAGGCCAAGCGGCTTTTGCACCAGCACCGGATCGAAAAGCTGATCGTCGTCGACGGCGCGTTCCGCTGCATCGGCCTGATCACCGTGAAGGACATGGAAAAGGCGCAGAAGTTCCCCGACGCCTGCAAGGACGAGAAAGGCCGGCTCAGGGTCGCCGCCGCGACCGGGGTCGGCGAGGCGGGTCTCGCCCGCGCCGAGGCCCTGCTGGACTCGGAGGTCGACGTCATCGTCGTCGACACCGCCCACGGACATTCGGCCGGCGTCCTGGACGCGGTCAACCGGATCAAGAAGCTCAGCAATTACGTTCAGGTGGCCGCCGGCAATATCGCCACCAGGGACGGCGCCAAGGCGCTCATCGATGCCGGCGCCGACAGCATCAAGATCGGCATCGGTCCCGGCACCATCTGCACCACGCGCATGGTCGCCGGCGTCGGCATGCCGCAGTTCACCGCCGTCCTGGAATCGGCCGAGGAATGCCACAAGGCGGGCGTGCCCTGCATCGCCGACGGCGGCATCAAATATTCGGGCGACGTGGCCAAGGCCATCGCTGCCGGCGCCGACTGCGTGATGATCGGCTCGCTGCTGGCGGGCACCGAGGAAAGCCCGGGCGAGGTGTTTCTCTATCAGGGCCGCTCCTACAAGGCCTATCGCGGGATGGGCTCCATCGGCGCCATGGCCCGGGGTTCGGCCGACCGGTACTTCCAGCAGGAGGTGTCCGACAGCCTGAAACTGGTCCCCGAAGGCGTCGAGGGCCGCGTGCCGTTCAAGGGTCCGGCCGCCCACGTCATCCATCAGCTGGTGGGCGGGCTCAGATCTTCCATGGGCTATACCGGCAAGCCGGCCATCGCCGACATGCAGGGCAACTGCAATTTCCGGCGGATCACCGCCGCGGGCCTGCGCGAAAGCCATGTGCACGACGTCACCATCACCCGTGAAGCGCCCAATTACCGCGTCGACAACTAGGCCCCGCGCGTCCCGGGAGCGCATGCCCCGATGACGCCCGGCGCGCGGATCGCCGCGGCGATCGAAATCATCGACCGGCTGGACGAGACCGGGGCGCCCGCCGATCGCGCCATCGAGCGTTATTTCCGCGCACGGCGCTATGCCGGCTCCAAGGACCGCCGCGCCGTCACCGAGCGCGTATTCGGCATCGTCCGTCACCGGGCTCGGCTCGACTGGTGGATGCTACGGGTCCAGGACAACCGCCGGCCCGACGGGCGGCGGCGCGCGCTGGCCGATCTGGCCCTGGCGGACGGCCTCGCCCGAAGCGGCATCGAAAACCTGTTCGACGGCGCCGGCTACGCGCCCAAGGCGCTGACGGCGGAAGAAACCGAGTTGGTGGAGGCGCTCGCCGGCGAGGCTCTCGACCACGCCGACCAGCCCGCCTGGGTGGCCCACGAATTCCCGTCCTGGCTCGAGCGGTCGCTCACCGATCTGCTGAACCGCGGCCTCGCCGAGGAAATGGACGCCCTCAACACCGCCGCCCCCCTCGATCTCCGGGTCAACACCCTCAAGGGGGACTGTGCCCGGGCGCTCGAGGTGCTGAAGAACGACGGCATCGAAGCCGAACCGACGGCGCTCTCCCCCATCGGCCTGCGCATCGAAGGCCGGGCCAACCTTCAGGCGGCCACCGCCTACAGGGGCGGCTTCGTCGAGGTGCAGGACGAGGGCTCGCAGATCATCGCCCTGCTGGTCGGCGCCGGGAAAGGCATGAAGGTGGTCGATTTCTGCGCCGGCGCCGGCGGCAAGACGCTGGCCATCGCCGCTGAGATGAAGGACCAGGGCGAGATCACCGCCTGCGACATCGACCCCAAGCGCCTGGGCGCGCTGAAACCCCGGCTGAAGCGCGCCGAATGCCGGAGCATCGAGAGCCGGGTGCTGGTCCCGGGGGGCGACATGTGGGTCCATGACAACGAGGGCGCCATCGACCGGGTGCTGGCCGACGTGCCGTGCTCGGGCACCGGGCGCTGGCGGCGGCGGCCCGACGCCCGCTGGCGGCTGACCGGCCGGGACCTCCGCGACCTCGCCAAGGACCAGCGGCGCATCCTCCACGAAGCCTGCCGGCTGGTGAAGCCGGGCGGGCGGCTGATTTACGCCACCTGCTCCATCCTGGCCGAAGAGAACGAGCGCCAGATCGAAGACTTCCTCGCATGGTTCGGCGGCTTCCGGGTGATCCCGGTGAAACAGGTGTGGGAGGAAACCATCGGCGCCGCATGTCCGGCCGACCCGGCGCGGGACGGCGATTTCCTGCGCCTCACCCCGCATCGCAACGGCACCGACGGGTTCTTCGCCGCGGTGCTGGAAAGGACGGCCTGATGGCCAGCCGCTTCCGCCGCGCCCGCCCGGACGATGCGCCGGTCATCGCGGGCGTCTACGTGGAAACCTGGCGGACCACCTATGCGGGGTCGGTGCCGGACAAGGTGCTGCTGGAGATGTCGCCGGAAATCCAGGCCGCCCGCTGGGCCAAGGCGATCAACAGGGCGATCGAGAAGCCGGGGCGGGAATTTATTATCGTCGCCGAGGACCGGGCGCACGGCGTCATCGGGGTCGGCAGCTGCGGGCCCAACCGCCAGCGCCGCTCCGGTTTCGCCGGCGAGGTCTATACCCTCTACGTCCACCCCGACTTCCAGGAGCAGGGCAACGGCCGGGGGCTGCTGCTGCGCCTGTTCGAGGAACTGTCCGGCGCGGGCCTCGACTCGGCGGTCATATGGGTGCTGGCCGCCAACCCCAGCCGCTACTTCTACGAGGCCATGGGCGGCCGGCGCGAGGGCGAGCGGGTCGAGCGCCTGTGGGGCGCCGACCTCAAGGAGACCGGCTACGGCTGGCCCGACCTGACAAAAGCCATTGAGGCGTTGGGGTGACGACACTTGAATTTGGTGATTAGTTGAATACAGTCGACACAATTCGTCTCAAGCGTGCTAAGTGAAATAAGAAATTAAAACAAACAGTACGGACAGGAAGCAGCCAAATGTACGAAGACTGGAAAACCGGTCGTAAAATCTCGCCAAACTCTTTGCAGCTTGATGATCGAAACCCCAGGCTAATCGGTACTGCCCAGGGAAAGACCCAAAGGCAAGTGCTCGACATCCTTCTTGAAGCTGAAAGCGCAGCAATTCGAGAGATTGCGCGAAGCATTGTTGCAAAAGGCTATTTTCCGCCAAGTGAGGTTATAGTTATTGAGGTCGATGGGAAGCGGGTCGTGGTCGAAGGCAACTGTCGTGTTGCCGCCTGCAAGCTCCTGGTAAGTGCGCGCCAAACATCAATCGAGAATGAGCGGAAATATTTTGAAAGCCAGCAGAAGAAGCTTACTGCCGAGGTAAAGGACTCTTTCAAGCGTATCCCATGTGTTGAAGCCCCCAGTCGAGAGGCTGCCCGGATATACATTGAAGATCGGCACACTGGGCGACCAGTAAATCAGTGGAGTAGATACGCCCAGGGAGAATTCTATCGCGACGAATTGCGCAATGGTGTTCAACTTGAGCTTCTATCGGAGCGGTATTCTAAGCCAAAGTCGGAATTGCTTGAGCTAATTCGGATCGCCGAACTCACCGACAAGATAGGTCAAATTGAATGGGCGGATGAATTCACGGAACTCGCCCCCGAAAATACTCGGGTGCTCGGGTCGATCGCTGACACCATTATACGGCTATTTGGGTCTCTAGTGGCGCGAGACAAACTTGGAGATCGATTTCGAGTATCTGATGACGGTGCGCTGCTACCAGAAACTGATAACGAGGCGGCCCTCGATTTGTTGGCTTCACTTGTCGCTGAGGCCTCCTTCGAGACAGATGATGACAATAGGCCGTTTTTGACTACTCGCTCAATCAACGCGCGTTCAGACATCGAGAACTATCTGAAGGATTTCGAAACTCGGGGCGGAACCCGAAAAAAATACCGTCGGAAGAAAAAGCCAGCCCAATCGACATCCCCATCGAATCAGTCGACTAAGACAACCGCAAAACCTGCAACTGGCCCGAGTCGCAAACCCCGCGACACGGACAAATGGCTATTGCGTCGCCACCTAATAGATCACTCGATCACAGATCCTCGAATCCGTCAGATGGTATTGGAGGGTGAGCGACTACAGTGGAGGAGAGACTATTATGCGTCAGCGCTGCTAATCCGCGGTCTTTTGGAATGCTGCCTTCGCGAACGCCTCAAAAAAGTCCGAAAATGGGCCGCCTTGACAAAAAAGCATGGTAGTTCTCGGGTCTCCCTTGGCAACATCATCGATTTTGCAAAGTCGATACCAGACTTATTCGACGATGAGGCCGTTTTTGAAGCGTTCAAGACAGACGCCGGAGAGCTAAAAAACCGCATCCACTCGAAGCTTAATTTTGTTCAACACAATGACAAATATCTGCTGACTTCAGATGACGTCTCGTACATTCGTCAGAAAACAATGAATGTCATTCGAGACCTTTGTAAGGGGCTTTAACGGCTTATGGAGCCCTATTCACCTCTCCGATACCCTGGGGGGAAGGCGAAACTCGCGCCGCTCCTTAAGGATGTCTGCCTAGAAAACTCGCTGTCTGACTGTAACTACTATGAGCCGTATGCGGGGGGAGCTGGGGTTGCGCTTGAGCTTCTAATGGAGGGCTATGTTTGGCGCGCAACAATCAACGATCTCGACGAAATGATTCATTCATTCTGGTATTCAGTTCTCAAAGACACCGAACGATTATGCCAACTTATAAATGATACGCCGGTAACGCTGGAAACCTGGGATCGACAGAAACAAGTGCAGCTTTCTGCAAATTCAGTGGAACCGCTTGAGTTGGGATTCGCAACATTCTTCCTAAATCGCACTTGTCGTTCCGGAACACTTAATGGGGGCGTCATCGGTGGAAAAGATCAAAACGGAAAGTATAAAATTGACGCACGTTACAACAAGCAAGGGTTAATTCAGCGGATTGAGGATATTGCGCTTTTCGCTGATAGGATATCACTATGCAGTATGGATGGAATTCAGCTAGTTGCCGAAATTGTGGAAGATGAATCAGATAACCTGGTCTATTTGGACCCTCCGTACTTCAACAAGGGACAGCACCTATATCGCAACTATTACCGAGAAGCTGACCATCAGGAGCTCGCAGAAGCACTGAGGGAATTCTCACTTCCCTGGATCACAACTTACGACGACGTATCTTCAATTCGAGAGTTGTATTCCTGGTCACCTTCTCTCGACATCGCGCTATCCTATTCGGCCTTCAACGGCCGACGCCAAGGTAACGAGGTACTGTTTTTCGGCAATATTCAAATATCGGAGCAGCTAATCAGAAAGTACGAGGGGCTTATACAGAGCAGCTAACTCTACCTTTCCTTCCCTGCGCAACTCGCGTATGAAATATAAAATGTCTTCCACGAACAAATCTGACAAAATTCTGGTTGTCAATTTCGGCTCCCGAGCCATCAAGCTTCCTCTTGGCCGAGGGACCTACTTTTCCACCAATATTGTAGCTGGCCAACCGAATTAATCTATTTACGAGAGAGAAGAAAAAATTATTCGGTTATTAGTTACAGTTCTCAACAAATACTTTTAGGCGGCTTCGGCCTGTTTGTAGGTCGGGTTAAACCGATCAGGTACCGGCGACCCGTTCCACTCCTGCTTCAAAAATTCCCGGCCATTGGACTTCGGCCGGAACCCGCCCCATTGTTTGAAAAAGAAGATTGCGCCCTGCTCCTCGCACTGGCGGTGAACTTCGGCGACCCATTCCTCTTTCATCTCCCGGAATCCCGGACCGCTCTCACCGCCGACGATGACCCAGTCGATGCTGGTCAGGTCGATCTCGCCAATGGGACCGATGAGCGGTTCGACCGACAAGAACCGGATCGCGTTCCTGATCTGGCTAAGGTGTTTGGCGCGCGACTTCCGCCGCCCGTCCTCCACCGAGGTTCCCAGCCAGATGTGCGTCGGGACAAATTTGTTTCGATAACGTTTGTTCACGTAGTCGCGCATTCTCGAACTGCGCTTGGTCAGCACCTGGAAGACATGCCAGTCCGCCTTCTCCATGGTGTCGAATACCTGGTCGACGTAATCGAACGGCACTTCCTTGTGGAAGAGGTCGCTCATGGAGTTGACGAATATGGTTTTTGGCTGCTTGACAGTCAGCGGCTGCTCCAATCGGTGGGGCCGCAAGGTCAGATCAAAACCCTCTTCATAGGGGTGGCCCGGCACGCCCCGGAATCGCTCCGCGAAACGCTCGGCGTAGCAGTTGTCGCAGCCGGGACTGATCTTGGTGCAACCCGTTACAGGGTTCCAAGTCATCTCCGTCCACTCGATTTTGGAGTCCTGGGCCATGGCTAATATATGAACAAAACAGGAACAAATATCAAGATACGTGGTTTAATTGAATTAAATCAGCTATTTACAAGTGGATCAACTTTCAAAAGTTATCCACAGGCTGCAGGAACATCGGGAATGATTCGGGAGACGTTTCTCCCGCCTTCCCTTCCCCGCGCGACTCGCGTAGGAAATGTAGAATGTCTTCCACCAACGCTTCCGACAAAATTCTGATCATCGATTTCGGCTCCCAGGTGACCCAGTTGATCGCCCGGCGGGTCCGGGAATCGGGGGTCTATTCCGAAATCCACCCGTTCAACGCGGTGACGGCCGAAAGCCTCGCGGCCTTCGATCCCCGGGCTATCATTCTCTCGGGCGGCCCGGCCAGCGTCCACGAAATGGGGACGCCCAAGGCCCCCGACGAGGTGTATTCGGCGGGCGTGCCGGTGCTCGGCATCTGCTACGGCGAGCAGACCATGGTCGCCCAGATGGGCGGCGGCGTGCGCCCTTCGGACCACCGGGAATTCGGCCGCGCCATGGTCGACGTGACCGGCGACTGCGCGCTGTTCGAGGGCGTCTGGTCGAAGGGCGAGACCCATCAGGTCTGGATGAGCCACGGCGACCGGGTCGACAGCATCCCCGACGGGTTCCGGGTGGTGGCCAGGAACGACACCGCGCCCTTCGCGGCCATCGCCGACGACGAGCGCAAATTCTACGGAGTCCAGTTCCACCCCGAGGTCATCCATACCCCGGACGGGGCCAGGCTGCTGGCCAACTTCACCCATCGGGTGGCGGGCTGTTCGGGCGAGTGGACCATGGCCCACTTCAAGACCCAGGCCATCCAGGACGCCCGGGCGCGGGTGGGCGCCGGCAAGGTCATCCTCGGCCTCTCGGGCGGGGTGGATTCGTCCGTTGTGGCCGTGCTGCTTCACGAAGCCATCGGCGATCAATTGACCTGCGTGTTCGTCGATACCGGGCTGATGCGGATGAACGAAGCGCAAGAAGTGGTGGGCCTGTTCCGGGATCACTACAACATCCCGCTGGTCCACAGGGACGCCGCCGGCCTGTTCCTGGATAACCTCGACGGGGTCGCCGATCCGGAGCGGAAACGCAAGATCATCGGCGCCACGTTCATCGACGTCTTCGAGGAAGAGGCGAACAGGATCGGCGGCGCCGAGTTTCTCGGCCAGGGCACCCTCTATCCCGACGTCATCGAGAGCGTTTCGTTCCACGGCGGCCCGAGCGTCACCATCAAATCCCACCACAATGTGGGCGGCCTGCCGGAACGGATGAACATGAAGCTGGTGGAGCCCCTGCGGACGCTGTTCAAGGACGAGGTCCGGGAGTTGGGCCGCGAGCTCGGCCTGCCGGAGAGCTTCGTCGGCCGCCACCCCTTCCCCGGGCCGGGGCTGGCCATCCGCATCCCCGGCGAAATCACCCGGGACAAGCTGGAAATCCTCCGCAAGGCCGACGCCATCTACCTGGACGAGATCCGCAACGCCGGGCTTTACGACGCCATCTGGCAGGCCTTCGCCGTATTGCTGCCCGTGCAGACCGTCGGCGTCATGGGCGATGCCCGGACCTACGACCATGTCTGCGGGCTGCGGGCGGTGACCTCCACCGACGGCATGACCGCCGACTTCTTCCACTTCGATCAGGAATTGCTCGGGTCCGTGGCCACCCGGATCATCAACGAGGTGAAGGGCATCAACCGGGTGGTCTACGACGTCACCTCCAAGCCGCCGGGCACCATCGAGTGGGAGTGATCGCCGCGCATAACATGCCGAATATCGTCATCGATCGGCTTGACCCATGTTCGGCGGACGCCCGCGCCCTGCTGGCGGCCTCGGACGAGCTAATGGCCACTCTCTATCCCGCCGAAAGCAATCACCTGGTTCCGGCGGAAGAACTGGGGCGGCCGGAATTTCTGTTTTTGGGCGCATTTGACGAAGGCCGTGCGGTCGCTTCCGCCGGCATCAGACTTTATGCCGCCAAGCCCCCCTATGGTGAGATCAAGCGGCTGTTCGTCTTGGAAGCGTACCGCGGCCGAGGCCTCTCGAAGAAACTCATGACCGGACTGGAGCATTACGCCGGCCAAAACAGCTGCCTCCTGACCCGGCTGGAAGTGGGAGTCCATCAGCCTGAAGCCATCAACCTTTACCGGCAATTGGGCTATGTCGAACGCCCGCCATTTGGTGAATACAAACCCGACCCGCTCAGCCTGTTCATGGAGAAATCTCTCTCCGACGCCTAGAACAGCCCGGCGAGATAGGTGGGAATAAACCGCCCCGGCCAGAGGGTGCCGAGCCCGGCGCCGAACAGGCCGATCATGGTGCCGATCATCCAGAACTTATGGGCCCGCTGGTTGCCCCGGCGGATGGCGCGAAGGCCGGCGATGATGGCGATGATGGTCCAGACCGACAGAATGTGAATGGCGCTCATCGCCCGCGGCCCTTCGGCGCCGCCGCCGGCGCCCCGGATCTCCGTGATGCCGAAACTGCTGAACGCGACCACCAGCATGAGCACCACCCACAGCCGTCCCAGCAGCTTGTGGTTGGACGTTCCCTTGGGCCGCACCAAGACGGCGATTCCGACACCGACGGCGACAAGCGCGATGTACAAATGCAGCAGGACGACGGGGGGGATGGATTGGCCTTCGGGCATGGCCGCAATGTCCGTGGGCGGGGCCTTTCTGTCAATCACCGGATCGGTGAGCGGCGGATGCCACCAGGGTCGCGGATTTGCCCTTCTCCGGCGAACGGTCTATGACTGGCGTGGAACAATCAGTCAGTCAGGCAGTCAGACACACCGGGAGAAACCTCATGGCCGATCAAGTCCGCGCCTCGCATATCCTGATCACCCATGCCAACGCCTATCGGGCGGAAACCGAGCGCACCAAGGAAGAAGCGCTTGCCGAAATCGAGGGGCTCAAGGCCGATATCGATGGCGGCGCCGAATTCGCCGGTGTGGCGCGGGACAACTCGTCCTGCCCGTCGTCGGCCCAGGGCGGCGATCTCGGCAGCTTCGGCCGCGGCGCCATGGTGCCGGCTTTCGAGGAAGCGGCGTTTGCGCTCAATGTGGGAGAGGTTTCGGGCCCGGTGGAGACCGACTTCGGCTACCACCTGATTCACCGGACGGAATAGGGCCTAGCGGCTCATAAGCGCGACGACCGCGGCGGCCAGCAACACCGCGTTCAACCCGATGGACAGAATGAGCAGGAGCCGGCGCCGTTCGTGCGCCGCCTTTGGCACGGGCACCTGCCGGGAGACGTCGACCCAGCGCCACATCTGGTCCGGCCGGAAGCGTTCGCCGGGGGGCTGCCAGATATGGTCGGGCGCCGGCTCGCCAAAGATGCGGGCGTAGCTCGCCAGCGTCCTGTCGTACCATTCCCTGAATTTTTGGCCCTCCGCCGCGCCGCCCACGGTCGGTCCGTGGTGCGGCGGCTTTTCGTAATGCGGCGCCAACTCCTCCCAATAGCTCCTCGAATAGGCGAGGTGCAGGTGCCAGGCCCGGTCGACCGGGACGCTCGGCGTTACCGGGTGGCCGGCGCGGCCGAGCAGGTAAAGAAATCGCTTGTACTCGTCGACCACCCGCTGGGCGTACCACTCCTGCCAGCCGTTCTCCCGCGCAAGCCGCCGGGTAAAGGTGAAATCGTGACCGGAATGGTCGAACGCCAGGCCGTCGATCGCCCGCCAGAGGGGGTCGTCCGGGTAGCCGGCGCTCAACCGCCGCAGCCGCCGCAGCCGCCTCCGCCAATATCGCCGCCGCCATCCGCGCCCGCGCCGCCGTGGAAATCGGCGGCGGCGCCCATCTCGCTGAAGGCGATCATCATGACGCCGGAGTAGCCGACGAGCGACGTCGCGTGACGGAGATTGCGGAACTCGTCGTCGGTCACGCCGGCGCGGGTGAAACGATCGCGGAAGGCCTGTTGGGAGGCGGTCTTGCGCCATTTGTTGAAGCCCCAGAAGGCCGCGTAGGCGCCGACGATCAGCCACGGCGAAATGTTGGTAACGCCCTGAGCGTTGGTCCACCACAGCAGCGCCAGCGCGGCGACGATGACGCCCGATCCGATCCAGAAGATCAGTTGGCGCCGCCGGTTGGCATCGGTGAAGGCCTGCTCCGCGGCCTGAAACAGGCCCGGATAGCGGCGGTCGAACGCCGCCATGAAGTCGCGGGCATCGGTCACCGGGCTCTGACGGGACATCCGGAAGTCCGACAAGGCACGATTCTCGTTCATGAGACCTCTCCTGAAACTGCTGGACCGAAGTCTAGCAAAACCCGGGCGATCCACAAATTCACTTACCCGCTGCAACCGCCCCGCCCATCCATGCCGGAACCGCGCGAGCGTGAAGCGCAGGCAATCACCCCCACCCAGAGGGAGGGGGCTTGCCGTGCGTTCCCTCCGCCTTGCGCCTTACCCGGTTGTGACCCACATTAACCGGTGATGCGCACCATGCCCGAGACCGAGCGCCGCCGCGGCGGCGCCCGCAACGACTGGAAGACCATCCGCACCCTGCTGCCCTATCTGTGGCCCAAGGACCGGATGGAGATGCGGGTGCGGGTCGTCATCGCGCTGCTGCTTCTGGCCGCGGCCAAGGGCATTACCGTCGGCGTCCCGATCCTCTACAAGATGGCCGTCGACATCCTCACCGGGCAGGGCGCGAACGTGGTCATCGTGCCCATCGGCATCCTGGTCGCCTACGGCTCGGCCCGTGTCCTGCAGCAGGCCTTTGGCGAGCTGCGCGATGCGGTGTTCGCCAAGGTCGGGCAGCGGGCGATCCGCCAGGCGGGCCTCAAGACCTTCCGGCACCTCCATTCGCTGGCCATGCGGTTCCACCTGGACCGCCAGACCGGAGGCCTGAGCCGGGTCGTCGAGCGGGGCACCAAGGCCATCGAGTTCGTGTTGAACTTCACGCTGTTCAACATCCTGCCGACGCTGCTCGAGATCCTGCTGGTCTGCGGCATCTTGTGGGGGCTGTTCAATTTCTGGTTTGCCCTGGTCACCTTCGTTACCGTCGGCGCCTACATCGTCTGGACCGTCGCCGTCACCGAATGGCGGCTCAAGTTCCGCCGCCAGATGAACGAGAAGGACCAGGAAGCCACCACCAAGGCGGTCGACTCGCTGTTGAACTACGAGACGGTCAAGTATTTCGGCAACGAGAACCACGAGGCCCAGCGCTTCGACAAGGCGCTCCGGTCGTACGAAACGGCGGCGGTGCAAAGCAAGGTGACGCTCTCGCTTATGAACATCGGCCAGGGCTTCTTCATCTCCATCGGCCTGACCATCGTGATCATCATGGCCGCCTTCGGGGTCAGGAACGGCGAGATGACCTTGGGCGACTTCGTGCTGGTCAACAGCTATCTGATCCAGCTCTTCCTGCCGCTCAACTTTCTCGGCTTCGTCTACCGGGAGATCAAGCAGTCCCTCACCGACATGGAGGGCATGTTCTCGCTCCTGGACGTTCACAAGGAGGTGGATGACAAGGAGAACGCGCCGGACCTCGCCGTATCCGGGGGCGAGATCAGGTTCGAGAACGTGGACTTCGACTACAATCCGGACCGGCGCATCCTCAAAGGCGTTTCGTTCACCGTCGAGCCCGGCAGGAAAGTGGCCATCGTCGGGCCGTCCGGGGCCGGCAAGTCGACCATCTCGAGGCTCCTCTACCGGTTCTATGACGTGACCGCCGGCCGAATCGCCATCGACGGCCAGGACGTCCGGGACGTCGCCCAATCGTCGCTTCGGGCCGCCATCGGCATCGTCCCCCAGGACACGGTGCTGTTCAACGACACGGTCTATTACAACATCGCCTATGGCCGGCCCGGCGCCTCGCCGGCGGAGATCGAGGAAGCGGCGCGCCTCGCCAGCATCCATGACTTCGTCATGAGCCTCCCCGACGGCTACGATACACAGGTGGGCGAGCGGGGCCTGAAGCTGTCCGGCGGCGAAAAGCAGCGGGTGGCCATCGCCCGGACCATCCTGAAGGGCCCGGAGATTCTGCTGTTCGACGAGGCCACGTCGGCCCTCGATACCCACACCGAGAAGGAAATCCAGGCTTCGCTCGCCGACGTGTCGGCCGATCGCACCACTTTGGTCATCGCCCACCGGCTGTCGACCGTGGTGGACGCGGACGAAATCCTGGTCCTCGACAAGGGCGAGGTGATCGAGCGCGGCACCCATGCCGGGCTGCTGGAAAAGGGCGCGGCATACGCCGAAATGTGGGCCCGCCAGCAGGAGGCCCGGGAAGCGGAAGAGACCCTGGCGAAGGTCGCCGAGACGGGCGAGCCGGCCGGCCGGGCAGGCGATCCGTCCCCCGCCGCCGCCGAATAGCCTATTTGACCGGGTTCTTGCGGAACCAGCCGGCTGCCGCCCGCCTGGCGGCCTGTTTCTGGTCGTCGGTGAGGTCCTTGGTGAGCGCCTTCAGCACCACGTCCGGCACGGGCGCCTTGTTGCCGGCCGCGATCTCCAGCCAGGTGAGCGCCTTCACGGGATCCTTGGCGACCCCGTCGCCGCGCGCCAGCAGCAGCCCGAAATTGCGCTGGGCGTCGGCGATGCCGGCCTCGGCCGCCTTCTCGTACCAGGCGGCCGCCTTGACGATATCCGGCGTCACCCCCTGCCCCCGCTGCAGCATCAGCGCGTAATTGTATTGCGCCCGGGCATGCCCCGCCTCCGCCGCTTCGCCGTACCAGGTGGCGGCCTTGAACAGGTCGCGCTCAACTTCCCGGCCGGCGTAGTAGAGCCGGGCCAGGCGAAGCTGAGAGCGCACATGCCCTTGGGCCGCGGCGACGCCATACCAGCGGACGGCCTCGGCCAAATTCTTATCCCCTTTGAGGCCGCGCTCGTGGATCTCGGCGAGCAGAAACTGGGCGTCCACGTCACCGTCTTCGGCGGCCCGTTGGTACCACCGCTGGGAATCGCCGAAGGTGACGGGAGGCGGGACCTGGGCCAGTTGCTGGGCGAACGCAGGCCCGCCCGCGGTCAGAAGAACGGACACCAGCAGCGTAATGGCGCCCCAAATTCGTGGTTTCATCGACTGCCCCGAAGATGAGCAGCCGCACGCGACCGCCCTTGATGGACCGTTGCGGTCCGGATTGGGGCGAGTTTAGCGGGTGAGCTTCGCCGATGCCAACAGGGATTGGTGTGGCGATTCGAATTTGGGCTGGCTATCCTGGGGTCTTGAAAATTCTCCATCAGAAAACTTGGAGCCGTGAATCAGGGGATGGGAATGCCTGGCGACAGCGCGCAAACGGACGCGTACAGACCGCTCGTGAAGAGCCACTATGAACTCGGCAAACTTTTCAAGATCCATCTGACCAACGTCCTGTTTACGATGCTTACCCTCGGGATCTATAGATTCTGGGCGAAGACGCGGATGCGCCGCTATCTCTGGTCGCACGTCGAAATCGAGGGCGATCGGCTCGAATATACGGGGACGGCAAAGGAACTTCTTTTCGGTTTCTTGATAATTGTCGGGGTGCTCATCATCCCGATGGTGATTGTCCCCGAAGTCATCAGTCTGGCGGCCACGGCGTCGCCGGGAACTCAATTGGCCGTCGGCGGCCTGCAGGGTCTGATTATCTTCTTCTTGATCCCGATCGCCATTTTCCGAGCCCGCCGATACCGGCTGACTCGTACGAGATGGCGGGGGATCCGGGGCGGGCAAACCGGCTCGTCCCTGGCGTACGCCGGGACGAGCTTCATCTGGTCGATACTCAATGTCGTCACGCTGGGACTCGCGATCCCCTATACACGAACCTATCTTGCCCGATACCGGACGAAACACACCTGGTTCGGCAACCGGTCGATGGTCCTGGACGCGACGGGCCGCAGCCTCTACCCGGCTCTGTTTGTCTCGTTTCTGCTCTATTTCGCGGTTCTGGCGGTATTTTTGGCACTCGCCGCCGCGATATTTTTCCCCGTCGTCCAGCCCCTGTTCGAAGGCGGGATGCCAAACCCCGAAAAGATTAAAATTTCCCTCGGCACCGCGTCGGCCCTCCAGTTGATCGTGGTCTTCGTATTGACGGCGGTCCTGTTTACCTTCCCCACACTGTGGTATGCAGCCGCCGAGGTTCGATATTTCGCGAGTTGTCTCAACTTCATGAACCTGGGGTTTGAACTCGATACGGGGCGTTGGCGGTATGTCTGGTTCGTATGGACCAATCAGTTTATGGCTTCGCTCTCCCTGGGGCTCCTCCTGCCTGTTGTCTATAAGCGCTATGTCGACTTCTACGCGGAGCGATTCCGCTATGCGGGATCATTCTCCGAACGCGATCTCAGCCAGAGCGACCTGGGCGCGCCCGCGAGAGGCGAGGGCCTGGCGGATGCTTTCGACATCGGCGGGATTTAAGCCGTGCCGGCGGTTTCCGGACGCTACAGCGACGGCAAGACGGCAAGCGTCCGGCAGGTACGGGTCGAAATACGGGTTGATAGTCTCCGGATCGG
>JAJECC010000031.1 GCA_022822205.1 Rhodospirillales bacterium
GTCGGCGCCGCCGGGGATCGCGTCTTCCCCAACCGCGCCGCGCTCCCCGAGCCGGCCGATGATGCGCCGGGCCGAATCGCAGACCGCGTCGATCGCCCCCGTCATCTCCTGGCGGCCGGTCAGCACGTCGTCGAGCAGGCACTCGAGCTCCGCCGTCACGCCGGGGTCCACCAGCGCGGGATCGGCGCGCTTAAGCACGCCGAACAGCGCGAGGCCCCGCTCGGTGGGCGCGATGTTCTTCCCCTGCGCCATCAGGAACCCCTGCTTCTTCAGGCCCGAGATGATTTCGGCTCGAGTCGCCGGCGTGCCGATCCCCTTGGCCTCCTTCAGCCGTTCTCGCAGCGCCTCGTCTTCGACGAAGCGCCATGCGTTCTGCATCGCCTCGATCAGCGTGCCCTCCCGGTAGCGGGGCGGAGGACGCGTCTCCTTGTCCTCGATCCCGGGATCGCGGAGCCGCGCGGTCTCTCCGTCGCGCAATGGCGGCAGCGCCTGCGCCGCCTCGCCCTTCTCCTCGTCGGGCCGCCAGTCCGGAAATGCGCCGCGCCAGCCGGCTTCGATGGACTGGCGCCCCGTCGCCCGGAACTCGAAACCCCGCACATCCATCGTCACCGTGGTCTGCCGGTAGCGGTAGTCCGGCATGACCGAGGCCAGATAGGACCGCGCCACCGCATCGAACAGCTTCTTTTCGTCCGCCGTGAGACGAGACCAGACCTCGCGCAGGTCACCGATCCTGTTCACGTTGGGGACGATCGCATGATGGCTCGCGCCCGCCAGCCCCTTGTCGTGAAAGGCGCCGTTCCGGCCCTTGCGGACCACCGGCGGCTCCGGCACCGGGATATCCGCGTAAGCCCGGCCCGCCCGCAGGCCCGCGACGATCTTCGGCACGTCCTTGGCGGCGCTCTCCGGCAGGTAGCGCACCTCGGCCCGGGGGTAGGTCAGGATCTTCTTGCCCTCCCCGTCGTAGAGCGCTTGCGCCACCTCCAGCGTCTTCGACGCCGTCCAGCCGAAGCGCGAGCTGCACAGCTTCTGCAACGAGGGCAGGTCGTGCAGACGGGGCGGGCGCTGGCGCTTGTCCTCGACGCGCACGTCGAGCGGGCCCTCGAACTCCCGCGCGAGCGCGGCGACGGTCTCCGCTTTCGCGCGCTCGACGATGCGCTCCTTCGGGGCGTGCCGCATCCTGAACGCGCCGCCGTCGGCATGCGCCGTCGCCACCACCTCGAAATACCCCACCGGCACGAACTCACGGATCTCCAGCTCCCGCCGGCAGGCGATCGCCAGCGTGGGCGTCTTGACCCGGCCGATCCCGATCACCCCCCGCGAGCCCCGGCCCAGCGTCACCGTCGCGGTGCGGGTGAGCGACAAGTTGTAGATCTGGTCCGCCTGGCGGCGCGCAACCGCCGCCTCGTAGAGCCGCACGTGTTCGCCGTTGGGCCGTGCGCGCCGGAAGGCCGCGCGGATGGTCTCCGCGTCCTGCGCCGTGAACAGCACCCGCAGCACTTCGCCCCGGTAGCGGCAGTGCTCCAGGATTTCCTGGCCGATCAGCTGTCCCTCGCGATCGCAGTCGGTGGCGAGCCATACCCGGTCGGCCGTCTTCAGCGCGGCCCGGATCGCCTTCAGCTTCGCCGCCTTGTTGCCGCCGGTGGCGGGCTTGGTGCCGTAGAGCCCGTCCGGCTTCAACAATTCCGTCGACCAGCGCTTCCAGGCCGGATTTACGTCCTCCGGCTCGCACAGGTCGAGCAAGTGACCCTCCGCCGCGAGAACCGTCCCGTAGCGCGAGCCCACGGCGCTCCGTACGTCCTTCGCCTGGCTCGCCTTCTCGGTGATGACGATCTGGCGCGTCATGTCGCGCTCTCGCGCGAGGCGCCGCCTTCATCCCCCTCCGCCGGGGCGGCCGCGATGGCGGCCAGAAACGGCGCGGCGAACTCCTTCAGCTTGGCCGCGCCCACGCCGTTGACCTCGGCGAACTCCGTCTCGCTGCGCGGGCGGCGGCGCACCATGTCGATCAGCGTGCGGTCGGGAAACACGATATAGGCCGGCACCCCACGCTCCCGCGCGATCTCCAGGCGCAGCGCCTTGAGGGCATCCAGCAGCGCCGTGTCCTCGCCGGCCAGGGCCGGCTCCCCGGCATCGCCGCGGGCCGTGCCGGACTCCCGGGCCTTCGCAGGCGTGCGCGCGATTACGGTGTCTTCGCGATAGAGGAATTCGCCGTCGCCGCGCAGCAGGCCCAGCCCCTTCTCCGTGATCCCGATCCCTCCGTAGCCCCCGATGTCGATCCGCAGGAACCCCGTCGCCACCATCTGGCGGATCAGCGAGCGCCACTCGTTCTTGCCGCGCGCCGCGCCCGCCCCGAAGGTCGGAATCCGATCATGACCGAAGCGGGCTATCTTGTCCGTGCCGGTCCCCCGCAGGATGTCGATCAGGTGCGCGGCCCCGAAGCGCTGGCCGGACCGGTAGGCCGCAGAGAGAATCTTCCGCGCGTCCTCGGTCCCATCGACCCGCTCCGACGGATCGAGGCAGACGTCGCAATTGCCGCACGGCTCGATCCGCTCCCCGAAATACTCCAGCAGCGCCGCCCGCCGGCAGGCCGGCGCCTCGCAGTAGCCCAGCAGCGCATCGAGGCGCTTGTGCTCCCGGCGCCTGCGCTCCGGCCCGGCGTCCTCGTCCTCGATGAACTGCCGGCGCATCCTGATGTCCTCAAGGCCGTACAACATATGCGCCTCGGCCGGTCCGCCGTCGCGGCCCGCGCGGCCGATCTCCTGGTAATACGCCTCGACGCTGCCCGGCAGATCGGTGTGGAAGACGTAGCGCACATCGGCCTTGTCGATCCCCATGCCGAAGGCGATTGTGGCGACGATCACCACGCCGGGCTCTGTCATGAATATGTTCTGGTGGGCCTCCCGCTCCTCCTTCTCCATGCCCGCGTGGTAGGGGAGCGCGCGCACCCCGTCCGATGCCAGCATGGCGGCGGTCTCCTCCGTCTTGCGCCGCGACAGGCAGTAGACGATGCCGCTCTCGCCCTCGTGACGTGCGACGAAGCTGCCGAGCTGGCGCTTCCAGTCGCGCTTCATTTCCACCGCGAGCCTGATGTTGGGGCGGTCGAAGCCGAGCACGAACTGCTCGGCTCGTCCGCCGAACAGCTTGTCCACGATGTCGTTCCGCGTCACCTCGTCCGCGGTCGCCGTCAGCGCCGCGATGGGGATGCCGGGGAAGAGTTCGCGCAGCCGGCGGAGGTCCTCGTATTCCGGACGGAAGGCCGGCCCCCACTGGGAGATGCAGTGGGCCTCGTCAATGGCGAAGAGCCTGACCGGCAGGCGGGTGAGCGCCGCCAGCATGCGCTCCGTCATCAGCCGCTCGGGCGCCATGTAGAGAAGCCGCGTCCGGCCCTCCGCCGCCCGGCGCCAGGCCGCGACGTTGGCGCCCCTGTCGTTCGCAGAGTTGATGCAGTCGGCCGCAACGCCCGCCAGCCGGAGCGCGGACACCTGGTCCTGCATCAGGGCGATCAGCGGGGAGACCACCACCGTGAGCCCGTCCATGACCAGGGCGGGGATCTGGAAGCAGAGCGACTTGCCCGAGCCCGTCGGCATCACCGTAAGAGCATGGCGGCCGTCGAGGAGCGCTTCGATCACGGCCTCCTGGCCAGGACGGAACCTCTCGAAGCCGAAGATGTCCCGCAGCGCTCCTCGCGCCGCGTTCAGCGGGCCGCCCGCCGCATCCGGCGGCCGCACGGTTGCTGTAGATGACGATTCGGTTGCGTCGCTCGACAGCCCAGACAGCTCGCTTTCTTCGAGCGTTTCAGGCCGTGGGCGGGCCCGCTCCATCAGGCGAAAACCCGGTAGCGGCCGGACACCGCGTCTTTATTGGGTAATGCCGATTCCCGCCGTTGCGCGGCGCTCCGCAGCCGTCCCCGGGTAGCCGAAACCGGACTTGCGCCAAGGTTGGATCGACAATGAGACAGGCTATCCGCGGCCCGGAGAATCATGGAACTCCACTAGCACGAGTCGCCCCGACCAAGCAATTGCCGAGGGAGCCCGCGGCATCGGGCCGCCACGAAATCCGGGCCGTTTTCCAGTTCTTGTCTCCGCCCCGCCCCGGCGGCGCCAAGCGGGAACGCCATCGATACCGGCCGCATCCACGATTCCTCAAGGCCTGTCAATTTCACGCATCACACGGTTAATGAACTCGACAAACACCGAGATATCGCTGAGGTAGTGACGCAGACGCTCTTGATCGACGAACTCCCAGGAGTGGCGGCACGCAGATGTGGCCCAATCGGCGGAGCGGCGCGCAGTAGGGGAGCCCGAAAGGAAAAGCCATGAGCACATTCGGAGAAGATTTGATCCAGTCTCTCAATGGGGCGCTGGCCCATGCCAAGGGCGAAGGTCCCGCCATAGTTCATGCGCCCGTGTCTGTTACCTGAAATGCAGTCCGTTGCCAGGGAACAAAACGGCTGCCGGTAACAGACAAGACGCCCCACGCCGGGGTTCGCGAGTTGCCGAGAGTTCTCACCCAACTCACTGCCACACAAAAGGAACCTCTGAGTCGATACCGCCGGCCTGGGCCCCGCTCTCCGCGCCATCGGTGCGTTGGATGCTGACAGATGCCCGCACCTGGGCTACCTGTACGCCATGATTCGGCTCGTTATTCCCGTCTCGGCCCTGCTGCTCGGGGTCGCTCTGTTGATGGTCGGCAACGGCCTGCTGACCACATTGATCGGCGTGCGCCTTGGCGATTCCGATCAGGGAGAGTTCCGAACCGGCCTCGTTATGTCCGGGTATTTTTTGGGCTTGGTCTTGGGAGCGATTTACTCTCACCGGCTGGTCGAACAGGTCGGTCATATCCGAACTTTCGCCGCTTTGGCATCGTTGTTTTCAGCTGCGTCACTGATCCACGCGTTTCAGGAGCAGGAAATCATCTGGTGGTTCCTTCGCGTGATCGAAGGCCTGTGTATGGCCGGGCTGTTCCTGTGCGCTGAAAGCTGGCTCAACGACAAATCCGACAACGCGAACCGCGGCGCTGTCCTGTCGCTCTATACCGTCACCGCCGGGCTCGCCACCGGCGTCGGGCAGCTTCTGTTGGCGACCTTCACCATTCAGGGATTTATCCTTTTTGCCCTGTCGTCGATCCTGGTGTCCTTGGCGGTCGTGCCCGTGTCGTTGACCCGTACCCCGGGACCCCCGGTGCCGGCGCCATCCCGATTGAACTTGGGCGAGTTGTGGCGATTGTCGCCCTTGGGTGTCAGCAGCTGTACCGCTTCGGGTCTGGTTCTCGGCGCGTTTTATGGTATGGCGCCAACCTTTGGTCACCAAATGGGTCTGGACGCCGATGGCATCGCCTGGTTCATGGGTGTCACGATCATCGGGGGGATGGCTCTCCTGTTGCCTATCGGCCGGTTGTCCGATCGCATTGATCGGCGTCTGGCAATTCTCGGAATCGGCGTCGGTCTGGCAATCGTTAGTGCGGCGCTGGTGGTCATTACCATCACGAAGTTTGCCCCCGGCGCTCTAGAGGCACCTCCCATTGGCGACGAGGGTCAGGCCGCGCTCGCCTCGGTCTCCCGCCAGTTTCACAGGTGGATCAGCCCACTGGCCGTGGTATTCGGCGTTCTCCTCTATACCCTCTACCCATTGGGTATCGCACTGGCGAACGACCACGCCGACAGCGGTGACTTTGTCGCCATGTCCGGCGGCCTGCTCCTGTCCTACAGCATCGGCGCGATGTTCGGCCCCATCGCCGCGTCGCTGCTGATGCAGGGCCTTGGCCCATCGGGGCTGTTTATATTCAGCGCGGCGGTTGGCGGGTTGCTGGGCCTTTACTCCATCTGGCGAATGAGAATAGCGCCGATTGTACCGCTGGAAGAGCAGGCGCCGTTCCAGCCGGTGCCTTTGACCTCCGTCGCCGCCTACGATATGGATCCGCGACTGGAAGAGGATCAATTGACTGTGGAACCCGGCGTTGCCCCGCCTGGCCAGTAGGCTGACCAGGAGCCGAGGGTTGAGATGGCTGGCAACGAATTGAGCGAAAATTCTGCTCAGCCTCGTGATCCGCTCCGCTCCGGCGCTGCTCCCTTAGTTCTTTGCTAGCCTGGCGTAGATGCTCTGCCGTTCGGCTATTGCCGCGCCTCAGTCGTCAAACTTGATCCCGGATATCTCCGCCTCGGCTTCGGCGCGGAGTTCGTCGGCGAAAGCCTCGACCAACGCCGAGTGCTGGGCGGCTTTCGGTACGACCAGAGTGAACCTGTCGAGAACGTCGAAATCAAATGGACAGGCGCGAGCCGAACCAGATGGTAAACGCGTTGTCCTCCGGGTTGGCGTGGCTGATGAATGCGGCTTCACGGGGGAGCGCTGTCATGCGGTCGGCTCCCGGCCATCGTCGAACGTCCAGAGCCGGGGGATGCGGCGTTCATCGACGACGGCGAGGGCCGCAGGCATGATGAAATCCCCAACTTCGCGAATGATGGTGCGCAGGTCAGGTTCGTCAATCAGCAGTGGATCGTCGGCGAGAAAGGATCGCCACTGGTGAATTTTCCGGGGATCCTCCGAAAATTCGGGCGTCAGGGGCGGGGGGTGTTCGCGTGGAATGGCCGCCGCACGTCACTCGAAGGTGGAGATTGTCCATCAGCGGTGGGCAGGCGCGATGTGCGAACCAATGCTGTTGCCAACCCGAGAACCTGACGCCTTCACCGATTCGTTTGCCAGATGCGCATAGCGAGCAGTTGTTTGTACCTGCGTGTGGCCGAGAAGCTTGCCGATCATGGGCAGGCTCTCGCCGAGGGCCAACGCCCTTGATGCGAAGCTGTGACGTAGGTCATGGATGCGAACGTCGTCGAGCTCGGCCCGGGAGCGGATACGGCGCCAGGGCTTCTGCATATCCGTGAGATGCGCGCCGGGTTTCTTGCCGGTAATGACCCAGGGGTTGTCTTCCTTGCGGGGCAGGGCGGACAGAACGCTGACGGCGGCATTGGAGACGCCAAGCAGCCCCAGCCGGACCATTCGGCGCGGCCAGAACGCGCCCGTCATGTCAGCCGTTCCGGAACCCGGAGACGCCCGGGCTCACGACGATGCCCGCCGCGCGGCCTCGTCTCCTGCGCGGACGCCGCCGTTCCGGCGTCCCCCGCGGCCGGCGGCCCATGCGTCCAGATCCATCTCCCGGTATCGCACGCAGCCCCCGAAACGGTAATACCGGGGACCCGCCCCGGTGATCCGGTAGCGGGCCAGCGTGCCGGGGGACAGCCCGAGCCGCTCCGCCGCCTCGCGGGTGTCCACATAGCCCCGGTCCTCTAAGCGGCGGGAGAGCCGGTCCGGTCCATGGTCGCGGTGTTCGGGCCGGGCAGGGGGCTCCGGAGACGGCAGCCGGGCGCCGGTCATGATCGACGGCATCGCGCCGACGCGGGCGCAAATCTCGCGCCACTCGGCGGGGCTGGCGTGCGACTTCATCGCCGCGCGCACCGCTTCCACCGTCGCCAGCTTCGGCGACACGCCCTCGCGCAGTTGCGCCACAAAGGAGGGGTTGCCCGTCGCTTCCCGTCCGAGCAGCGAGCGCTTCACCCCCGTCACCTTGAGAAACGCCTCCACTTCCCTGAGGAACGCGGGGCCGGCCGGCGGCTCGCCCATCACGGCAAGCGCCCGGTCCACCGTCCGGAGCCGCGGACTGCGCCCATCGCGCAGCGAGGCGACGAAGCCGCGGTCACGGTACACCGCGGCGCCGAACGCCCCCTCGCTCATCCCGTTTCGGGCGCACCAGAACTCGATTGCCCGCATAAACCGGGCATCGAGGACGCCGCCGGAACCTGAATTAAGTAGGCTCATCCCTGAATAGATAGGCGCGGCGGAAGCATAGGAAAACCGCTTTCGATATGGCAATTCCCGCGTTTCATGCCCCTGGCCCCGCTAGTCGCCGCATGTCCCCTCGGGGCGGTGAAAAAAAGACGAGCGGATGGCACCTCCGGAACGGGTTTGACCTCGAATGGCGCATGCGGTGCTTCCCGCAAGCATGGGGGGCTGCTCGTACAACGCCACCCGAACCGACAGGAAGAGGGGCGCTATGCGCGCTTCACCCAAGCAATTGGAACTGCCCAAAATAGAGTCTGATTTTCTATTGGCGCCGCGTTGTAGGAGACGAGCGTGTACGTGTTTGCCCGTGATCCGTTGACGATTTTCTTGATGCAGCCCTCGCTATCATTTGTTTTGACCAGCAATCCTTGTTTAGGGCGTCTTGTATGTCCGTGCCCCTTCGCCGGGAACAGATGAGGTAATCTCCTGGGCGATATAACGGAGCCATCGAAGCCCCTCTGACTTCGACAGCAATCGGATCCGCCTCTTTCAACGAAAATTCAATTTCCTCAAATCCTCCACCCATCGGCGCGTCATCGAACGGTACGAAACTCTCCCCGGAAGCCACCCGGCCGACAATCGGGATATTGATTGCCGCCGGTCCTACCTCGTAGCAAGGCCAACTCTCGGTGACGCCAAGCGCAGTAGGCTACCCCTGCTTGAGATTTCGCAGCACGGCCCCTCCTGTCCCCGGCAGCCGAGGCTGGTCACCTTCGCGGGCCGAGTTCCGTTCGCGTTCAAAAATGGTCTTCGGCGAATGCTTCCCGGTAAATGGTTTCGATACGCGCGACCTCGCCGTCTGTCAGCGTAGCGAATTCTCTGTCCCTGCCGCGCCGGGAAAGCGTACCGGCATTCTGGTGGAGAAACCGGAAAAGCAGATCCGACAGGCGGTCCGGCATATCGACGATCAGGTTGAGGTCGTTCCGAAACGTGTCGTACCGCCTCAGAAACTCCGCTTCTTGCGGTAAGTCCAGTTCGATAGTCCGCTGTACGCTGCGGTACAGGAACTCGGTTTGCGGCGTGGCATCAAAATAGCGATAAAAATCGCCGGTATCGTTCAACACCCGCACATTGCCGTCTTCCGTCGGTTCCCACTGCACCAGCGGCAGCAGGCGCTGCGAGTAATCTTCGAGCGCAGCGCGGTAATCGTCTATCCGGTCCAGAATCGCCGCCGATACCGGAAAAGCGAGTCCCGGCGGGTTGAAACCGCGCTGGGCCAGGACGTGGTGGATCAGGTAACGGTGCAGACGGCCGTTGCCATCGTCAAAAGGATGGATGTAGACAAAACCGAACGCCAGAACCGATGCGGCAACAACCGGGTCGAGCTGTTGGGCGGGTTCCCGGTCGAAAGCGACCAATCCGTCTACCAGCTGTGCCAGATCATCTGGACGGGCGCTGATATGGTCTGGGATTGGCATACGCGAGTCGCGGTCGTGTTCACCGACAAAGCCGCCTTCGGTCCGCAAACCCAGATGAACGAAGCGGGCGTCTCCGATCACGATGCGTTGAAGACGCAGGAGTTCGTCATGATCGATCGGCTGCCGGCCGGCTTGGCCAATGGCGCGGGCCCATCGCTGGACGCGTTCCTGCGGAGGATTCTCGCCCTCGATGGCGAAACTTGACTTCGAATCCTTGAGAAGCAGAAAGGCGGCCGTGCGGGCGAGCAGATCACGCGGCACGGAGGCAATGGCCTGCTGTGCGCGCGTCTGCAGGTCCGTGGCGATGAAACGCTCCAGTGCTTCGGTGCGGAAGACCAGCGGACAAAAGGCCGCCGTACCCGGCAGATTGTTCTTGACCCGGTGCCGCGGGGACGTTTGCGCGGCGACGGCGTATTGCTGGTTCGGATCGATGATTGGCGCATAGGCGCCGCGATCGGCGTTCGGGAGATCAAGACGCCCGCCGGTCAGCCATTCATAGAGGAACCAGACCCGCCGGGCGTAGGCGCCCGTGGGCTTGGCCCTGACCAGATCGGCGAGGGCATTGGGGCCGGTCGCCGCAAACAGCCTCTTGAGGACGGCCAGATCCAGGCCTTCATGTTTCAGGGCAAAGGTGAGATGACCTTCCAGGGTCGCCTTCGGCATGTAGCGCGGCGAATAAATTCGCCAGCCGTCCTGCT
>JAJECC010000156.1 GCA_022822205.1 Rhodospirillales bacterium
CCGGCGCCCGCCCGGTCGAGGAGCGCGCCGAACAGCACGAAAAGAAATACAAAGCTCACCGAAACGTCGATGGGGATGCCGAAGATGGCTTCGCCGCCCATCCACTGATAGCCGATCAGCCGGTCCGGCGAGACGCCCCGGTGCGAGATGATTTCCGGCATCGACTGGCCGAACAGCGAATAAAGCAGGAAGATACCGGCGACGATCACCAGGGGGATACCGATGGCGCGTCGCGTCGCCTCCAGAAGCAACAATATGCCGGCGAGCCCGATCAAGAACTCGACCGGGATGGTGATGCCCGCGAACTCAACTTCCAGCAGGGAACCGAGCCGTCGGGTGATGCCCTCCTGATCGATCATCACCCAAAGGGCCGCAAAGGCGCCAATCAGCGCAAAGGCGATATCAAGAGGCGAAATCCTCTTGTGCGCCAGCGCCTTGGCCGCCGGGAACATGAGGTAGACCAGCAGCAAACCGAATGCGAGGTGAATGCCGCGGGCGGGAACATCGACGATAATTCCAAAATCGAGCAGGAACGGCAGGGGCGACGCGATCCACAGCTGGAACAGCGACCAGACGGCCGCGACCACGCCGACGATCAATCCCAGGGTCGGACCCGCTTTGCGGCCGGTGTATTCGACCTCTTCTATTTTTGCCTGGATTTCCTCATCGGAAATGTTTGCGCTCGGCACATCGGCCACGGCTGCCCCCTGTGACACACCCCTGTTTCAGTTCCGCGGACATCCATCCCCGGAATATATGGGAAAAGGGAGGGCCTTCCGGCCCTCCCTCCCGGCTTCGGGACCTACATCAGGCCCTTTTCTTTGTAGTACTTGGCGGCGCCCGGATGCAGCGGGGCCGACAGACCGTCCTTGACCATCACTTTTGGATCGAGGTTGCGGAATGCCGGATGCAGCTTCCGGAAGTCACCGATATTCTCGAAAACCGCGCGGGTCACTTCGTAGACCACATCCGCGGGAACGTCGGCGGAGGTCACGAAGGTGGCCTTGACGCCCCAGGTGGTGACGTCGCTGGCGGTGGTCTTGTAGGTGCCCTTCGGAATGGTCGCCCAAGCATAGTAAGGCTTGGCGGACGTGACATTGCTCTTGGCTAGAGCGTTGTTGAAGTTGGCGATCATGGCGCCGCAGCCGTCGGTGGCGATGGCCACGCCGGCGTTGGGCACGCCAACCGTATAGACATAGGCATCGATCTTGCCGTCACAAAGCGCCTTGGACTGCTCGGTGGACGTCAATTCGGTCGCGAGTTTGAAGTCCTTTTTGGTCCAGCCGGCCTGCTGCATCAGCAGTTCCATGGTGCCCCGTTGTCCGGAGCCCGGGTTGCCGATATTGACCCGCTTGCCCTTGAGATCATCCCAGCCTTTGATGCCGGAATCGCCGCGAACGATGATCTGCAGCGGTTCCGGATGAACGGAAAAGACTGCCCGGACTTTCTTGAAGGCTTTGTCTTTCCACGGACCGCCGGAGCCGTTGTAGGCGTGGTACTGCCAGTCGGACTGCGCAACGCCGAAGTCCAGCTCGCCGTCACGGATCTGGCCGATGTTGTAGTTTGATCCGCCGGTGGACGGCGCGGAACAACGAATACCGTGCTTACGGCCTGATTTGCGTCCTTCGGCCGCTTCTTTGTGGACCAGCCGGCAAATGGCGTTACCCGTGGCGAAGTAGACGCCGGTCGGGCCGCCGGTACCGATGGCGATGAACTTCCGTTTACTCTGGGCATCGGCGTCGTTGGCGGACAGCATGAAAGCGCCCGCCGCCAATCCGATGGCCAGAGTTGAAACAGTTACTTTCTTTAACATTTTTTTGCTCCTGGTTTATCAAAGGACGTAGTCGATAAATCACCGTGCCGCGCCGGACGGCGGCCGCTAAACTGCCGTCCCCCCCGGCAGGCAACCGACCGATCACGGAACACGAATGTACGCGCCACAGCCCCGACAAAACCGGAAATCAATGTTCCCGTGCGCCGACGCTCGATCGAAACTGCCTACCCGCGGACCCTGGCCACTGCGGCCAAAATTACTGTCTGGCGCCACGGCAAAATTAGCCTAGCCCAGCGTTTCCGCCGGGAACAACCCCCTAAATTCATAATGGAAATTCGGATTTCCCCCGGAGAGAGGCGTTCGCGGTGTCCATGGCCTCATCGGGCTGTCCGGAAAATTCTCCTAAGGCACGTTGCCGCTGGAATTCGCGCGGTCTAGGATGCGCCCTCATTTCGTCCCAGAAATGGACGGCGGCCAACCCAAGGATCAAGCATGGATATCAAGGATCATATTCGCGAAATTCCTGATTTTCCCAAGCCCGGCATCCTTTTCTACGACATCTCGACTCTGTTGGCCGACGCCGACGCCTGGCAGGTGACAATGGGGCGCCTGGCCAAGGAGGTAAGCCGTCATCAACCGGACGTCCTGGCCGGAATCGAATCTCGCGGCTTCCTCGTTGCCGCCCCCCTCGCCCTCAAGTTGGGGATGGGATTCATCATGGTTCGGAAGGAAGGCAAGCTTCCGGGCGAAAAGATCAGCTACGAGTATGATCTCGAATACGGTACGGACACGGTTGAGATTCAGGCCGACGCGGTCGAACCGGGTCAGCGGGTCGTGTTGGTCGACGATCTGTTGGCGACCGGCGGGACCATGGCGGCCGCCGCGACGCTGCTTCGTAAGGTCGGCGCCGACGTGGTCGGCGCCGCCTGCATCCTTGAACTGACTTTTTTGAACGGCCGGTCCAAATTGGACATCCCCTGCTCGACCCTGGTCACCTACGACGAATAGAAGTCGGTAGCGCGGCATTCGATGGCGCCCGAATGGCGTCCCTGACGGTAATTTGAGACAAATTCCGCCAAAGATTTGCCCCAATCATGATTTAATCCGGGGGCGATGATGGAAGACCCGTATACGCCGCTCAGGCAAATGATGGTCGATTTGATCGCCTCCCATACCGAGGCGACCAAGGAACTGACGGGCGTTGCGCGAATGAGCGCGCGGACCCTGAGCGCCATGGCCGAGGTCCCCCGCCATGAATTCGTGCCGGCGGAAATCCGCGCCTACGCCCACGCCGACGGACCGCTGCCCATCGGCCACGACAAGACCATTTCCCAGCCGTTCATCGCGGCGTTGATGACGGAGTTGTTGGAGATCGACGGCGGCCATGCGGTGTTGGAGATCGGCACCGGGCTCGGCTACCACACCGCCGTCCTGGCCCGGTTGGCGGCGCACGTCTACACCGTCGAATATGTCGCGGAGCTCGCCGAACAGGCGGCGCACCGGTTGAACGGGTCGGGGTGCGCCAACATAAGCATGCGAACCGGCAACGGCTATAACGGCTGGCCCGACCATGCGCCCTATGACCGGATCATGGTCGCCGCCGCGCCGGAGCTCATCCCGCCGGCGCTGCTCCAGCAGCTCAAGGCCGGCGGCCGGATGGTGATTCCCGCGGGTCTCGGCGAAGCCCAGCAGCTGATGGTCGTCGACAAGGACATGGACGGAAAGATCACCAGCCGGGAGGTCCTCGCCGTCCGCTTCGCCGCCATGGAAGGCGCGGCGTTTTAGGCCGGTCCTACGCCACCGCCACGCATTCTATTTCGATATCGAAGGCCATGGGCCACGACGCGACGGTGACGAACGTCCGGGCCGGCGGGTCGTCGGGGAAGAACTCGCGGTACACGTCGTTGACCTGCTGGTAGTAGCCGGAGTTGGTGCAATACACCGTCGTTTTCACCACTTTGTCCAGGGAGGAGCCCGCCGCCTCCAGAACCGCCTGGACGTTTTCGAGGCTTTTCCGGGTCTGCGCCTGGATGTCGCCGGAGACGAACCCGCCAGTTTCATGATCGACGGGCGGCATCCCGGAAACGAATACGAAGCCGTTGGCCTTCACGCCCGATGATATGGGCGCCAGGGGCTTTCCGTCTTCCCGCTTCAGCTCCCTGAAGCTCGGGACATGGACGATTTCCTTGGACATCACTTCCTCCGTGAATTGGCAAATTGATGCGGTTGGAAGAGATGTTAGCGGGCCGGCCCGGGAATTACAGGACGATTTCGGCCTTCCAGAAATTCACCACCGGCGGCTCGTCCCAGTGGCGGGTCTCCCAATCGTCGTCCATCCGGTCCATGTCGGAGAAATACTCGATCTCGCCGCCCAAGGGACAAGCGAAGTACCAGTGCAGGTTCGATCCCAGATTGTGGCGGCCCGGACTGCGTGACGTGTCCCAGCCGCGGTCCCTCATCCATTTGCCGCCGATGACGATTTCCTCGAAATCGCGAACCTCGTAGGCGACGTGATTGAAGGCGATCCTTGCCGGCGCCCCGTCCCGGTCGCGATGAGCCAGAAACAGCACATGATGATAGGTCGAGCCGTCGGGCCGCATGAAATCGCCCATGCCGGTCACCGCGTCGGTGACCCTGAATCCCAGCCGCTCGGTGTAAAATGAAACCGCCGTCTCGCGAATGGTGCTCGGAATATTGAACACCACATGGCCGATCCGCATGGGGCGGGGCCGGTCGATCTGATCGATGCGCGCATTGAGCCGCGGCACGTGCTCCTTGAAATTCTGCACCGGCTCCGAACCTGCGACGTCGAACTCGTCCTTCAGCCGGAAGCCGATACCCAGGCCCGCATCGTCCATCGAATGGAAGGTTCCGTTCCCGTCCTCGACCACGTCCCGGTCCGATGACAGCTCGTCGACGATTGCTTTCAGGTGCGCCTCGTCGCTGACGCCCCAAACGGTCTCGCGAACCGTGGGCCCCTCCTCGAGGTTCGGCGGCAGGGCCGGATCGTCAACTCCCAACAGCACCACGTGCTGATTCTCCGGCGTGCGGAATGTCGCGCCGTGAAATCCCGCCTCGACCTGTTCCAGGCCCCAATCCTCCAGGAACCGGACACAGGCTTCCAAGTCCTCGACGCCATAAACCAGAGATTCGACCCGGTCGATGCTCATTCGCACCCCCAATTTGTTCTGGCTTGCCGGTATTCTATCCGCTGGGACAAAGCAGGGAACAGCAAAATCGGCCCGGGTGAGGCCACCCCTGTCTTGACCTGGATCGCGCCGGCGGCGCAATGTCGCCTCAAAGGGTGCACCAATCCAGGGAGGATCAAATGCCCGCACGGGAAATCCATTTATGCGGCAGCATTCCGTTGGCCGATGCCCGCGAAGTGTTCGAGACCGTCGCCGAAAAGCTTGGCGGCGCCTGTAAACGAATCCCCGACGGCGAGACCGGCAAGCGCCTCGCCTGGATCAGGTGGCAGGATCACGTCTTCGCCGATCACCCCCAGCTGGATGCGGTCGAGTCCGAGGGAGACTACCGCAACGCGGCAGCGGTGACCGGCACCGGGCAGGCCATGGCGCATACCACTTGGTTCCGGATCAAGGACAACGTCTCGCCCAAGGATTTGGAGATGCGGCCGCTCGGTTACGCCGACTGCGCCATCGAGAGCTATGCCGAATTCGAAAAACTGAAGCAGGCGGGCAGGATCGGCGAAGGCATCAAGTTCCTGATCGCCGTGCCGTCACCCTTCAACGTGATCAATTCGGCCATCGCGCCCGACCATCGGATTCTGGTGGAACCCGCTTACGAGTCCCGCATGCTGCGGGAAATCGAACAGGTTGCCGACGCATTGCCTCACGACCAGATCGCCTGGCAGTGGGACAACGCGCATGACATGCAGGCCTTCGACGGCGCGCGGCAGACCTACTTCCCATTCCACCGGGACGGGATCGCCGAGCGGTTGATCAAATGCGGCGACGCCGTCCCGGCGGACATCGAGATGGGCTATCACTTCTGCTACGGATCATTCGGCGGCAGGCATTTCATCGAGCCCCGCGACATGGCTCACATGGTGGATCTCGCCAACCGCCTGTCCGCCGGCGTGGGCCGCGACATCGACTGGATCCACATGCCGGTTCCGGTCGAACGGGACGACGAGGCTTACTTCGAAGCGCTCGCCAACCTGTCATTGAAACCGGAGACGCAGCTGTTCCTCGGTCTCATCCACGACACCGACGGGGTCGAGGGCACGCGCAGACGGATGACAACCGCCGACAAGTACGTGTCCGGCTACGGTGTCGCGACGGAATGCGGTTTTGGACGACGGCCCGCCGAAACCGTGGGTCCGTTGCTCGACATCCATGCCGATGTGGCGGCAGGGTAAGGCCCGGTTTCCGAACCGGGGATTGGGCGAGCATCCCAGGCACGCTCCCCCGGAGAGGAAAAGGGCTAAACGTCCACCTCGATGATTTCCTGCGGGAATTCGTGGATCGAGGCGCCGGGCCCGTCATCGCCGATGATGTAATTGTCGCAAATCCAGTTGAACGCCCCGTCGCCGACCCATCCGGGGTGACAAACCAGGTTCATGTCCTTCTCGATCTTCATCGGCTCATCGAAGCGGACCAGGGGCCGTTCCACCAAATCGTAGCCTTGGCCGTGGCAGTAGAGCCTGGACTCGTTCGGCTTCCCCCGCTCTTCGAGCCACGCGTTGTGGGCATCCCAGATTTCCTTGCAGTCCGCGCCCGGCTTCAACCGGCCCAGTGTGTGCTGTTGTGCCTCGAGGACGAGCTCGAGATTGTCCTTCATTTCCTGGCTTGCCTTGCCGAGAACAATGGTGCGGCCGATTTCGGTGAAAAAGCCGCCGTCGCCGTTGTTCTCGACCAGCAGCGAGAACACGTCGCCCTTCTCGATGACGCGATTCTGGTTGTGCCGTCCGCCGATGGTCGCGGGGGTTCCGAGCGGCGCCGATGAGCACAAATAAATCCCCTGCTCGCTCGCCAGGTTTTCGCCCTTGTGGCGGGCCACGGCGGCAACATCCGAATCGCACATACCGGGCTTGATCGCCTCGATGGCGGCCTTCATGGCTTCCACCTGCTGGGCCGCGCAACCCTTCACCCGTTCCTGTTCTTCCGGGCTCTTGATCACCTTGATGCGGTCGACGGCATCCGAGAAGTCGACGAAGTTGGTGTTGGAGAAATTGCCCCGCTTCAAATAGTCGACCATGGCAAACGACATTTGGTAGGTCCCCAGAAGGCCGATGGTCCCCCCCTGATAGGGTTCGAGCGCCTTGGCGGCGAGTTCGGGATCGTAGTCCGCCGTGTAGGGAACCGAAGCAAAACTGGGGGTGGTCAACAGGCGCTTGATACCGCGGTGGATGCCGTCGCCTTCGACGGGAATTTCCCGGTCGCCGCCGAACGGACCCTGATGGATCAAGGTCATCGCATCGTCGCGCGGGAAAACGACCGTATGCGGATAGCCGTTTGTGGCTGGAAGGTCGGTAAAGTATTTGCAGTAGCCACCCATGTGGTCGTTGTTGTTTTGCATGAGGAGGACGTCGACGCCGGCATCCTCCATCGCGCTGCGAACTGCTGTCCAGCGACGCTCCATCTCGGCGTCGGACAACGGCATGTTCAGACGTTCGGACATTTCAACCACGATATTCTCCCTTCCCTGGACCGGCGCTCACCCGCCGGAAACTATATTGATCATCTTATCCCGTTCACCCGCCAAGTAGGCACGGAGATTGGGTTCCTGAATAGTCAGCAGGTTCTGCTCGTATTGATCGCTGCGTCCGCCGGTAAACGGCGTAATGAAGACGTTCTCCATATCCCAAAGCGGACTATTGTCGGGCAGCGGCGCCGTCTCGAATACGTCCAGGCCCGCTCCGGATATCCTGCCGCTGTCGAGCGCGTCGATGAGAGCCGCCTCATCGACCACGCCGCCGCGGGCCACGTTCACCAGCATGGCCGTCGGCTTCATGGCCTCGAACACGTCGGCGTTCACGATCTTGTCGTTCTCCGGCGTGAACGGCACGAGGACAATGAAGAAGTCCGCTTCGCCTGCCGCCTGGAGCAGCTCGTCACGGCCGTAAATCCGGTCGAAGTTGGGCACGTCACGCGGCGAACCCGAGATTCCATGGACGGTCATCCCAAACGCCTTGAGGACACCGGCCAGATGCCCGGCGATGGCGCCGACGCCCAATATGACCGCCACGCGGTTGTCCAATACCCTGGGCAAAAACCGTTCCCACACATGGTCCCGCTGGTTTCGCGCAAGCCGGCCGACCTGCCGATACATGGCCATCATATGGAGAACCGTGATCTCCGACATCTGGGGTCCGTGAATGCCCCGGCCGTTGGTCAACAGAATATCGGGCCGCGCCTTGAGCACATCGGTCAGGTGATCGGTGCCGGTTATGTTGCACTGTATCCATTTGAGCTTCTCGCACGCCGCAAGACGCTCCGGCGTTAGCCACCGGGCGATGGAAAACAGGATTTCAGCGGCCGGAAGATACTCCGCCGCCGCGTCACCATCGGGCGCCAGAAGAAAATTGACGTCCGGAAAAAGTGGCGAGAGATGGCCGCGATAAAAGTCCGCCTCGGAGTCGACGACCAGTAAATCGGTGACCATCCGCGGATTCTTCCTCCCCTGGGCTCCCCTGGAAATCCGCCGCCGAAATGGCCGCGGATCATGCTCATTTTTAAGAGGTCAAGGCACCATGCGGAGAGATGAAAGTCAAGCGATCGGGCCTGCGCTTGCGGCCGAGGCCAGCGAGTGGGATTACCGAGAATAGTAGTTGAGTTCGAGGATCACCCCGTTGGGATCCTTGATGAAGATCTGATAGAGGCCGCGGTCCGACAGGTCCCGGTCCCAATAACCGATATGGCGGTCCTTCAGCAGGTTCAGGACCTCATCCGCGTCTTCGATGGTGAAGGCGATGTGGTTGTCGATCCCGCTGTCTTCCATGTCTTCCTTGGTGCCCTGGCCGTTGGGCAGCGGTGTGCCGTCCAGGTCCTCGCTCTCGTCCTTGACCAAATGAATAATTGCCTTGTCCCCGGCATACATCCAATAGCCGGTGGATTTCAGTTTGGGCCGGAAGCCGGCCTCCAGGCCGAGAATGTCCTCGTAGAACTTTCTGCTGTCTTCCAATCGCTTCGATGCGATGGACCAGTGATCCAATGAATTGACAATCATTTTGGGTTCCCCCTGAAACAGGCCCGCATAGTGCCATGGGGAATGAGCCTCATCCAGTCTGGGCGTCGAATTCCCGGCGAAGCGCATCGCCGTGTTCACCGAGAGACGGGACCGGCCCCGGTTCCCGGGGCGCGCCTGTCAGACGCGCGGGCGGCGCGGGGATCGCGGCGGGCCCGGTCTCGGTGGCAACTTCGATGCGGCGCAGATCGGGATGATCGGAGAACTCGGCCACCGAGTTGACCCGGCCGAACGCAATGCCCGCGTTCAGGAGCATTGCCGCCATCTCTTCGCGGTCATATTGATCGAACACGGACTGGATCTCGGCCTCCAGCCGTTGGACATTCTCCACCCGCAGCGCCGCGTTCGAATAGGGGCCCTCATTCGCATATTCGGGGCGGCCGAGAATGCCGGCGGCAAAGGAAGCCCATTCCCGTTCATTCTGAATCGACAGAACCAGGAAGCCACCATCGCCACACCGGAAGTTCGAATAGGGGGCAATGGAGGGATGGCGGAGACCCACCCGGCCCGGCGCCGCGCCGCCGTAGTCGTTGTGGAGCAGCGGCACCGCCATCCAGTCGGCCATGCCATCGAACAGGGAGACCTTGATCCCCTGCCCCTCGCCCGTTTGCCGGCGGGAAATCACCGCCTCCAGGATGGCGGAATAGGCATACATGCCCGCCGCGATATCACAGACCGAGACCCCGACACGGCCGGGCGCCTCGGGCGTTCCGGTGATGGAGGCGAGCCCCGTCTCGGCCTGGACCAGCATGTCATAGGCCTTCATGTCCTTCGAGGGGCCCTCCTCCGCGTAGCCGGAGATGTCGACGGTAATGAGATGCGGATGCGCCTCGCGGAGCGCCTCCCCGCCGAACCCGGCCCGATCGGCGGCCCCGGGGATCAGGTTTTGGACGAAGACGTCCGCTCCGGCGATCATCCGGTGAAGGAGCGCTTGGTCGTCGTCATCCTTGATGTCGAGGACGATGCTTTCCTTCCCCCTGTTGAGCCATACGAAATAGGCGCTTTCACCATGAACGACGCTGTCATAGGCGCGGGCGAAATCACCGCCTCCGCGCTCGATCTTGATGACCCGGGCGCCGGCATCCGCCAGCCGCGAGGTGCAATAGGGCGCGGCCACCGCCTGTTCCAGGGTGACCACCAATAGACCTTCCAGCGGACCCGCCATGGTCCATCTCCTTCAATTGACTTCGGCCTAGGGCTATCAGGAAACGACGGTGGAATCGAGGCACCCCGACACCCATAATGGGCGGATGACTGAAACGCCCGTTCCCGTCCGCCGCACCCTGCTCTATATGCCGGGCGCCCGCATCGAGATATATCCCAAGGCGCTCGCCAGCGGCGCCGACATCGTCTGCGTCGATCTGGAAGACGCCGTCGCCCGGGGCGCGAAGGATGCAACCCGCGCCGATACCTTGGCCGTCTTTGCCGACGCCCATGACGGGTCCGTCGAGCGCCTGATGCGTATCAACGGGGTGGAAACCGAGGCCGGACGATCCGATCTCGCCGCCCTCGCCGACGCCGATGCGCCGCCGGACGGCGTGGTGATCCCCAAGTGCGGCGATCCGGATCATGTGCGTACCGTTGCCGATGCCACCAAGGGCCGCGGCATGCTCATCCACCCGCTGATCGAGTCCGCCCGCGGGCTCGAAGCGGCTTTTGAAATCGCGTCCGCCGACGAACGGGTGGGTTTCATCATGCTGGGCTCCCAGGATATGGCCCTTGATCTCCGCGCCGAGCATGCGTGGGAACCGCTGCTGTATGCGCGGTCCCGGCTTGTCGCGGCGGCCCGCGCCGTCGGCATCGATGTGCTGGATGCGCCCTGGTTCCATATTCAGGACCTGGACGGGCTGGCGGCGGAAGCCGACGCGGTACGGAAACTCGGCTTCACCGGCAAATCCTTGATCCACCCCAAACACGTGGAGGCGGTCAACGGCGTATTTTCACCCACCGCCGAAGAGGTCGCCGAGGCCCGCGACCTGATCGCCAGGTTCGACGCCCAGGATCAGGCGGCGGTAATGATCGACGGCCAATTCCTGGAACCGCCCATCATCGAGCGGCTAAAACGCATCGCGGCGGCCGGGGAACGGATCGGTCTCTGACTACTCCGCCGCTTGGACCGACGCGGGATAGGCGTGGAATTGCTCACGCAGCGCCTTGGCCTTTTCCCGCGCCGCCTCCGCGTGCTTGTCCTTGACCGGACCATACCCGCGGATCGACTGGGGCAGCGCGGCGAGCTCGATGGCGGTCTCATAATTGCCCGCATTCAGGTTCGACAGGATATCTTCCAGCGTTCCCTGGTAGGCGGACAGCAGCTTCCGCTCCATCCTGCGGTCCTTGGAGTAGCGGAAGATGTCGAGCGCCGTGCCCCGCAGGCCCCTCAGTTTGGCCAGTAATCGGAGGGCAAAATACCACGGCGCCGGATACGCCATCTTCTCGGGCCGGCCGGTCACCGGATCGATCTTGGCGAACATCGGAGGGGCGAGGTTGAAGGTAATCTTGAAGTCGCCCTCGAATTGTTCGCGAAGTTTCGCCTCGAAGCGGCCATCGGTGAACAGCCGGGCCACCTCGTACTCGTCCTTCACCGCCATCAGCTTGTAAAGCGAGCGGGCCGCCGCTTCGGTCAAATCCGTGCGGCCGGGCGCTATGGCGGCTTCGGCGCGGCGGACCCGTGCGACCGCCGAGCCATAGGTCTCGGCGAAGCCGGCATTTTGGTACGCCGTCAGCGATTCCACCCGCCGTTCGATGATCCGGTCGACGGTCTCGGGCGGTTGGGCATCATCTTCGGCGCCGGCCAGTTCCAGCACCCGGGACAGGTCTTCGGCGGCGACCCGTCCCCAGGCGAGCGCCCGCAGGTTGGCCTCCACGGCGACCCCGTTGAGGCGGATCGCCAGCTGCAGCGCACCGAGTGAAACCGGGAGATATCCTTTCTGGAGCGCAAAGCCGATCATGAAGATGTTGGACATGATCGTATCGCCCATAATTCGTTCCGCGAGGTGGGTCGCGTTCAGCATCGTGGCGCGCTCGGCGCCGATCTGCGCCGAGATGGCATCCCGGTATCCGCCGCCATCGATGGACATATCGGGCCGCTCCGCAAAGCTCGCCAACGGCACCAGGTGGGAATTCACGACCGCATGGCTGCGATCCCGCGACAGGGTGGAAATCATTTCCTGGCTCGCCGCGGTGATCATGTCGAACCCGAGAAGGACATCCGTCATGCCGGCGCCGATGCGGGTCGCGGCCAAATGCTCAACCGACCGGGCGATCCGCACGTGGGAGCCCACCGCACCGTTCTTCTGCGCCAGCCCCGTCTGATCGAGAACCGATACCGCGAGGCCGTCCAGGTGCGCGGCAACGCCGAGCAGCGCGCCGACGGTAATCACGCCCGTCCCGCCGATACCGCCCAAGAGCACGTTGCAGGTGACATCGAATCCGGCGGCGGCGGGGATCGGAAGGCCGGCCGCCGGATCGCCGCCTGACGCCGTTTCCGGCTTGGCGGCCTTCCTGAGCGTGCCGCCCCGGACCGTTACGAAGCTAGGGCAAAAGCCGTCGAGACAGGTGAAATCCTTGTTGCACGAAGACTGGTCGATGGCCCGTTTGCGGCCAAATGGCGTTTCGACCGGACGCACCGCCACGCAGTTGGACGTCTCGCCGCAATCGCCGCATCCCTCGCAGACCAGTTCATTTATGAACATGCGCTGATCCGGATCGGGGAATGTGCCGCGCTTGCGCCGCCGGCGCTTCTCGGCGGCGCATGTCTGGTCGTAGACGATGGCCGTGGCGCCCGGCACCTCGCGGAGTTCGCGCTGCAGCCGGTCCAACTCGTGGCGCTCATGGACCTCCACCCCTTCGGCGAAGGGGGTATCTTCGGGGTACTTTTCGGGCTCGTCGGTGACCACCAGGATGCGACGCACGCCTTCGGCGCGAAGCTGACGGGTAATGTCCGCCGGCGTCAAATTGCCCTCGACCGCCTGGCCGCCGGTCAGCGCGACGGCATCATTGTACAGGATCTTGTAGGTGATATTGACCCCGGCCCGGACCGCGGCGCGTACCGCCAGCAGGCCCGAGTGATAGTAGGTGCCGTCGCCCATGTTCTGAAACATGTGCTCCGTCGTCGAGAACGGCGCCATGCCGATCCAGGTGCCGCCCTCGCCGCCCATGTGGGTATAGGCGCCCACCGAGCGGTCCATGTAGACCGACAGCGTGTGACAGCCGATGCCCGCGAGGGCGCTGGACCCCTCCGGCACCTTGGTCGAGGTGTTGTGAGGACAGCCGGCGCAGAACCAGGGCTTTCGCTCGCCAAGATCGGCATTGCGGCCCTCTGCCTGGGTCCGCCGCGACAGCGCGCTCAGGGCGTCGTTGAGACAGCTCTGCCGTTCCTCGTCCAGGAAGCGGCCGGCGATGATCCGCGCCAGCAGCGTGCCCGTCAACTCGCCGGATTCCGGCACCAGCGCCCGGCCCCTCTCGTCCTGCTTGCCGACCAGCCGGGGCCGCTCGCCGTCGGGGAGATCGAACAGCATCCGGGCAAGCTGGTCTTCGATGATATTGCGCTTCTCCTCGACCACCAGGATCTCCTGGTGCCCGGCGCAGAACTCCCGCACCGGCTCGGGGACCAGCGGCCAGGGCATCGCCACCTTGAACACGCCGATGCCGAGGTCGGCCACCTGCCGGCAGGTCAGACCCAGCTCCTCGAAGGCTTGGCAGACATCCGTCCATGCCTTGCCCGTCGCAACGATGCCGAGACGTTTGGTCCCGGAGGCGTGGGTCCGACGATCGAGCCTGTTCCAACGGACGAAGGCCTGAGCCGCCTTGAGCTTGACGTCCACATGCCGGGCCTCCTTGGCGACCGCCCCGTCCGGCCAGCGGAAATGGACCCCATCGGGCGGAATCCGGAAATCCCCGGGCTCGGAGAGCCGCATCCGGTCCAGGGAGCCGTCGACGGACGCCGCACTCTCCACCGTATCGGCAACGCACTTGAGGCCAACCCAGCACCCCGAGTAGCGGCTGAGCGCAATTCCCGCCAAGCCGAAATCGAGTATTTCCTGGACGTTGGCCGGATTGAGGATGGGGATCATGGCGGCGATGAGCGCCTGTTCCGACTGGTGCGCCGTGGTCGAGGACTTGGCCATGTGGTCATCGCCGGCCAGCACCAACACCCCGCCGTGCCTGGACGAGCCCGCCAGGTTGCCGTGCTTGAGCGGATCGCCGGACCGGTCGACGCCCGGCCCCTTGCCGTACCAGATGGCGAACACGCCATCGTGTTTCGAGGGCTCGCTGACCCCCAACTGCTGCGTGCCCCAGCAGGCGGTCGCCGCCATATCCTCGTTGACGCCCGACTGGAAGGTGACTTGGTGCGCATCCAGGTGCTGCTGCGCCTGCCACAGCGCCGTGTCGTATCCGCCGAGGGGCGAGCCGCGATATCCGGAGATGAACCCGGCCGTATCCAGCCCCGCGGCCTTGTCCCGGCGATGCTGAACCAACGGCAATCGAACGAGAGCCTGCACGCCGGTCACGTAAATGCGGCCGCCGTCGGAGGTGTATTTGTCGTCGAGGCTAAATGAGAATGACCCGTCCATCCGGACGCTGCTCCCGGTGTTTCGGCTATTTAACCGCTTGCCGGGCCCGAGTTCAAACGGCGCCGGTCCGCCGTTTCTTCGCCGGCGCCTCGGCCCGCGCTTCGCGATGCACCATGTACAGTCCGCTGCCGACGATCAGCGCGGCGCCCGTCCAGACAAACGCATCCGGCACATCCCCCCAAATGATGAAACCGAGAATGACCGCCCACAGGAGCACCGTATATTCGAAGGGCGCCACGGCGCCCACCGGGGCGACGACGAAGGCCTGGGTCATGCCCGCGTAGCCGATCAGGGTGAACACGCCCATGGCCGCGAAGACGGCCGCGTGCTCCAGCGTCATGGGCTTCCATACCCAGGGGAGCGCGGCGCTTCCGATCAGCATCATCCCCAACATGACATAGAACACCAGCCGCAGCGTCGATTCGGTCTCCCTGAGCCAGCGCGCCGTGAGGTTGATGGTCGCAAAAGACAGCCCCGCCAGGAGCGCCAGGATGGCGGCCGGCTCGAAGACCCCGGCCCCCGGGCGCAACGCGATGACCACGCCCGCGAACCCCATGAAGATGGCCGTCCAGCGGTGGATGCCGATGTGTTCCTTGAACAAGGGAACCGACAGCGCCGCGGTCATGAACGTCGAGCCAAAGACGATCACCGTCACATCGGCGAGCGGCATATATATCAGTGCCGTGAACATCAGTGCGGGTCCCGGGAACGCCAGAAGCAGGCGGATGAAATGGCCAACCGGGCGCCTGGTCGGCAATTCGGCGAGCCGGCCGGTGGCCGCCGCCCAAATGAGGAACGCCACGACAATGAACCAGCCCCGGACCGCCAGCACCTGAAAGACATGATAGTCGGCGCCCACCAGCCATTTGCCCGAAGCATCGACACCGCCCATGCCAAACATGCCGACGATCATGCAGCCGATTCCGAACAGGCGCCGGTCGCGGGACGGCCCTTGGACGCCGGTCATCAATTATCCCACCTGAATGACATCGCCGCCGGGTTGGGCTTCGTAGAGCCTGGCGACGAGATCCGCCCGCCGGTCGAGGGTTGCCCGCTGATTGACGTAGCCCTTGTCGGTGATCTCGTTGGCATCGATCTGCGGCGGCTCGGTCATCAACAGGACCCGTTTTACCGAACGGCTGGAGCCGCCCGCCTCCTTGTTGTGGGCCGCCAGCTTCCCGGCAATAAAATCGCGGACCGCCGAATTGGCGGCAATGTCGTCCGGCGACGCGTCTTCGGCCAAGCCGCCGATCTCACGGCAGCCGACGGGATTGGGCCAGACCAGAAGGCCGACAAACGGCTTGTCGTGGCCACAGACGACGGCGTCCTGGATGGCCGGCGCCGCGGCAGCGATCAGATCGGGCCGCAGCACGCCGGGATGCACCCAGGTTCCCGTGTCCAGCTTGAAGTCCTCGGTTACCCGGCCATCGAACAGCAAACCCTTGGCCGGGTCGTCCGGGTCCTCGAACCGCATGCCGTCGCCGAACTTGAAGAAGCCGTCCTCGTCGAACGCCGCCCGGGTGAGGTCGGGGCGGCCAAGATAACCGGGGGTGATGGTCGGACCCTTGCCGCGGATTTCCATTTTCTCGGCCACCGGCGCGAGCTTGACCTCGACCCCCGGGGCCGGCACGCCCACATTGCCGGCGTGATCGATGATCCAGTGGGTCGCGGTGATCATCGGCGCGGATTCGGTCGAGCCAAAGGCCGACGCCATGACGATCCGTTCGCCGACCGTGTCCAATGCCAGTTTCTCCAGCCGCCGCCACAAATCCTGCGACAGCGCCGCGGCCGCATAAAAGATGAAGCCCAAATCCTTGAAGAAGGTCTCGCGCAGTTCCTGGTCCTGCTCCAGATAAGGCACCAGCATGCCGTAGCCGACGGGCACGTTGTAGTGGGCGGTCGGTGAAATCTCCCGGAGATTGGCGACCGTCCTCTCGATCAGACCGGGCGCCGGTTTCCCCTCGTCGACGTAGAAGGTCCCGCCCGTCTTCAACACCAATCCCTGGCAGAAGTTGCCCCCGAACGTGTGATTCCAGGGCAGCCAGTCGACCAGCACCGGCGGAACCTCGGCATAGAACGGGATTTGCTGGATGTTCATCTGCTGATTGGCGCACAGCATCCGGTGGGTATTGATTACCCCTTTCGGCATGCCGGTGGACCCGGAGGTGAAGAGGTACTTCGCCGCCGAATCCGGATCGACGGCGGCGAACGCGGCATCCACGGCGCCCGTTGCCGCGGTTTCCCGGAGTTCGTCGATTTGCGTGGCATCTCTCCCCGCGGGTGCATCCGCGCTATAGAGAATTTCGGCACCGCCAAAATCGACGGCGTTCAGAACCTTTTCGAACATCCCGCCGCCGGCGACGTAGACCAATCCCGGCTTCACCAACTCGTTGATCAGCTTCACCTTGGCGAAGTCCCGGCTCATCAGCGAATAGGCCGGGGACACCGGCGCGACGGGAATGCCGACCTGCATGGCCGCCAGCGACAGAAGCCCGTGATCGACGGAATTGCCCGACAGCAGCATCACCGGCCTCTCCGGACCCAGGCCGCGATCGAGCAGAGCCTGGGACATGCTGTCGCAGATCGTCCGGGCCTCGGCGTATGTCACCTTCCGCCAGCCGCCGGCGGCATCGCGCTCGGCCAGATAGGTCTTATCGGGCCGCTCCCCGGCCCAGCGGCGGAGCATGTCGCCCCACTGAGTCTCATAGGCCCGCAACGGGTCGCCATTGGTCAGCAAAACGCTCCCATCGGCGAGCGTTTCCATGCCGATGGACGGTTTCGACATTTTTACTCGGCGAATCGGCGCGACAGCCATGGGCGGATCTACCTGGCCGCCATCCTCAACGAACCATCCAGGCGGATCGTCTCGCCATTCAGGTAGCGGTTCTCGCAAACGTGAAGCGCCAGTTCGGCATATTCCTCGGGCTTTCCGAGGCGCGCCGGGAACGGCACGCTCGCACCCAGCGACTCCTGCGCTTCGGGCGGGAGAATGTCCATCAGCGGGGTCAACAGAACGCCGGGCGCGATGGTGCATACCCGCACGCCGCGCTGCGCGAGGTCGCGGGCGATGGGCAGCGTCATCGAAACCACGCCGCCCTTGGACGCCGAATAGGCCGCTTGGCCGATCTGACCGTCATAGGCGGCGACCGATGCGGTCATGATGACAACGCCCCGCTCACCGTCCTCAAGCTCCTCGGCCTGGGTCGCATGGACCGCAAACAGGCGCGTTGCGTTGAAGGTGCCGATGAGGTTGATCGTAACGATCCTGGAGAACAGACCCAAATCGTGAGGACCATTGCGCCCAACCACCCGGGCCGCACCGCCGATGCCGGCGCAGTTGACCAAAATACGCGCCGGCCCGTGGGCCTCCCTTCCGGCGTCCAGCGCAGCCTGAACGGCGCTTTCGTCGGTGACGTCGCACGGCGCGAAAACGCCGCCCAATTCTTCGGCGACCTGCCTGCCGAGGTCTTCGTTCAGATCGGCGATCGTTATCTTCGCGCCCTTGGCGGCGAGAAGACGGGCCGCGGCCGCACCCAGCCCCGATGCGCCGCCGGTGACAAAAGCGGCGTGTCCGTTGACGTTCATGTCGGTTCCCCGGAAGTCTATGTACTGGCTCTCGGCTTATCCCAGATGGCCGTGTTCTCGTCCGTCCGTTGGCCTTCGACCTCCGCCAACGCCGGCGTCGGATTATAGTGTGCCGGTTTCGGCTTGCCGGCCGCGAGGCGCGCCTTGGCTTCTTCCGGCGTCTCCAACAGCGCCTTGGCCTTCAGCGCTTCTTTCCGGTCGACGGGCAACGGGTCCATGAGATTGCCCGGCGGCATCACGTCGGCATGGTAGTACGCCATCTTCTGCTCGTCGGGGTCGATCTTGTGGTCGAGATTGAGATCCCGCTGATTGACGCCCTTGCGGGGCTCGACGGCAACGCCGTCGACGATCTCCATATCGAGCCACCATTTCTTCACCGGGTTCCGGACCCCGTGGCGCAGGAAGTCGTCCAACCACACGGCGATCGGCACCAGGAACGGTTTCGACCAGCGCTGGTTAACCCCGAACCAGGAGGCAATGCGGGTCATGATCGGACCCTGGGCGGTCACCACCTTGTTCAAGGGGCAGGTCTTCATGCACCGCCCGCAGGCAAGACCCTTGGGATTGGTGACCCGGTAGCGGGTGCAGCGCTCCACATCCGGCTTCCACATTTCATAACCGTTGAACATCACCTTCTTGCCCCAGGAAATACTGTCACAGGGGCACTCGCGGGCGCATTTCCAGCAATTGTCGCAGAAATACTGGAGGCCGAAATCGACCGGCCTGTCCACCTCGAGCGGGATATCGGTGGTCAACACGACGGTCTTCAGGCGTGGACCGATAAAGGGATTCAGAATCACTTCGCCGATCCGGCTGAGCTCGCCAAGGCCCGCCCAAAGGGTTACCGGCGTGTGCAGCACGTCCGAATCCGCGTTGGTCTGGGAGCGGGACGAGAAACCGAGCTGGCGCAGCATATCGCCCATGATCCCGGCGATCTCGGCGCCCCGCATATAGGCGCGCATGGATTGCGCCCCGGAAATGAAATCGTCGCCGGAGGCCCCTTCCATGGTCTCATAGCCCTGGTCGATCAGCATCACCACCGCATACTTGTGGTAAGGCGTGATTGCCGAACCGTCCTTCTTGTGGGAATACCAGGCGTACTCCGGCACTTCGCAAATGCCGGTCACCTCGGAGCCGAGGAAATAACTCAGCGACTTGATGGCCCGCGCGTTCGCCGCCGGGTCGTCATAGCCGGGCGCCACCGGCGCCACGTCGCCGCCCTGGTGCGGCACCATGGACTTGATCAGGCTGACCATGGCCTGGGCGAAGGGGTGCTTGAAGGCGAACCGGTTGCGCTCGATGCGCGATTTGTCGCCGAGGTCGCCGCGGGCGGCCCGCTCGAAAAATTCGGCGCGTTTCGGCACCCGGGGAACTTCCTCGTCGATGATCAGCGTCGTCGGTCTCTCGACCCGGTCGACCTGTTCCATCGGGAATATGCCGAGGTCGCTCCGGCGCTTCCTGCGCCGGTTCCACTCGATTCCCGGTACCGCGCCGCCGAGGCCAAGCCAATAGCCGAGACCCTTGGCGCTCCTCGCACTGGCGTGCAGCGGCTGGTCGGTCTCCAGCTCGTATGCCGTCGTCACCACGGCGATCTCGAACTCCTGACCCAGATAGGGATTGGTGATTCCGTCGCCGTCGCGTAGCGCCACGCCGGCGATGACCGCCAGCCGTTCCATATCCACGTCGCCCTTGTAGGCGTCGTGGGCTCCGGACTCGAAGCCCATGAACTGGATGTGTTCGGCAACCGCGATGGCGACCTCGTAGGCCCGCAGGGACGCCGCCTCCTTTTCCAGATCGAGGCACCAGGCATGCGCCAGGTTTTCCGGTTCGGGCATCCGTCCATGAGCCTGGACGATGACCACCGCATGGGTGTGGCCGGACGGCGCCGCATCGGCATACCACGCGTTCTCCGGAATTTCGCAAATGCCGACCTGGGCCACGTCCAGGAAGTAGGCGGCCCCCTTGATGTCCACCGAACGGCGATGAAGGTCATCGGGCACCGGCGCCTTGGCCGGCAACGGGTCGTTGACGCCCAACCCCCGGTAGATGTCCATATACTTGGCAAGGGAGACACCGAGCGGTCCCTTGTCGGCGCCGTTTGCCACCGGCCTCGCCGCCTTGGGGCGCGCCGCTTCGCCGGCGAGTACGCTCACATCCCGTTTCAACCGTTCAAGAGGGAACGGCCCGTATTCGAACGGCCGCTTGTCGTTGCCGAAGAAAATCATTCCATCTCTCCCATCTCTTATTGTTATTCTTAATAAATGTTCGGATTACGAACAATATGCCGATTATGCACGATCATATCACAGACGCAATTGCGGCGTTTGAATGGATTGCGACAAGTCCGACTGGTGGAAAGTCGCCGGTTTGGAGTTGATGGGCAATGGCATTGCATGATCCGGCGCCCGTGCTATGACCTAGTTCAACCTCGGCAGCCGCGGATGGCGTAGATGAACCGGTCTTCCGACCTCGGACCCAACCAATCCCTGATCGGCCGGCCCGGCTCGCGCCACCGGCTCGCAACGCCGGCGCTGATCGTCGAACTGGGCGCGCTCGAACGCAACATTGCCAAAATGGCCCGGGATCATGCGGCGATCGGTCTCGATCTCCGGCCCCACGCCAAGACGCATAAATCCGCGGCCATAGCCCGCAAGCAGATCGATGCCGGCGCCCTGGGAGTCTGCTGCGCCACGCTCCGCGAGGCCGAAGCCATGGCGGCCGGCGATATTCCCGGCGTCCACCTCTCCTCGCCCGTGGTCGGCGACGGCAAGCTGCGCCGGCTCGCGGCGCTCAACGCCGATGCCGAGGGGCTGATGGTGGCGGCGGACAACCGACAAAACCTGGCGCAACTCGACGAAGCCGCCGAAGCGAGCGGCGACTCCCTGAACGTGCTGGTCGATATTGATGTGGGTATGGCGCGAACCGGCGTCGGGACGGTGGAAGGCGCGGTGCGCCTGGCCCGGGCCGTGTCGGATGCGGAATATCTAACCTACAGGGGAATCCAGGGGTATTCCGGGAAGGTACAGCACATCGAACGCCTCGGCGAGCGGACGGAAGTGTACGGGGCCCACCTCGATCACCTGCGCGATGTCGTCGAGGCGTTGAAAGATGCCGGTCTGGCGCCGGAAATCGTCTCGGGCGGCGGCACCGGCACCCATGGGATCGACCGTGAGGCGGGCCTGTTCACCGAACATCAGGCGGGCTCCTACATCTTCATGGATGTGGAGTACAACGCGGTCGAATTCGACGGGACCGGCGAGCCGCCCTTTGAAACCGCGCTGTTCGTCCAGTGCTCGGTGGTGAGCAACAATGCCGAGGGTTTCGTCACCATCGACGGCGGCTTCAAGTGTTTCGCCACCGACGGTCCCAAGCCCCGGATCGCCGCAACGAGTATCAAGGGCGCCGGGTTCGACCGGTTCGGAGACGAACACGGCAAGGTCATTCTCCCCGAGGGCGCCAATGAAAAGCCCGGTCTCGGCGACCCGATCCTGCTGATCACCCCCCACTGCGACCCGACGGTCAATCTCCATGACTACTATCATGTCGTCGACGGCGATACGCTGGTCGATATCTGGCCGGTCGACGCCCGGGGCGTTTTGTAGCGGGTTCGTGCAGGGTGCATCGCCATACCGCCGCGGCGATGGCCGGACATGGCGTCAGCCCTGACGATTTGCGAGGGGCCAATCCCCGTGGTCCTTCCTGAACTGTTCGAGCAGTTCGCGTTCACGCGGTTCAGGCGTGCCCCTGGGGCAGCACCACATCAGCACGTTCGCGTCGCCGATCCCTTGCACTTGCCAGAGCCACTCGCCGCCTTTGTGATTGCGTTTCCGGCCCACGCCAAAGAGTGCCAACTCCTTCACCCGCTCGGGCAGGGTTCTAGTCCTGGCGCCTGCCTTGCCGATGTAAAGGATGTCTGTTGGGCCTGCTTTCAAGATTCGATCGCGCTTGTCGCGCAACAGGTTGGGATCAACCGGCTCGGCATATCGCGCGTGGCCCGCGTCGGCGGCGAATGAACGGGTATCCCAATCCCGCAGGCAGACGGCATAGATGCCTGGACAGGCCGGAAGGTCCCGCCACGCTCGCTTTCCGCACTTCGCACGTGTCAGCAGATCGTCCAGCAAAACGGACCGCGCCGTCACGCCCAAGATTCGGTCGATATCCGATGCTTTCATGGGCTCTGAAGCCTGAAGCCGCTCCTTCTCTCACGGCTAGAATCTCCCCGCCGGGACGCATTTGCAATGCCGGAGGTGCGTCCTCTACGGCTCTCTAGCCCGGGGCAGTAGGGCATGGGCAACCGAGCCCTTTACGCCCTGCGGCGAGTCGCGCGTCACACCCCAGGCCGCCGGCGCAAGGCGCCGTTGCGGTTGAGCCATAGGAAGTACGCCCAGGCGGCAAGGGCAAGCATCGCCGCGGTGATGATGGGCGCGGTCAGCCCGAAAACCGAGGCGCCGAGCCCGAGAAACAAGGCCCCCAGTGCCGGGAATGCGCGGAAGGTCGTCCCCATGAGGCCCATGACCCTGGCCCTCATGTGGCCGGCGACGACACTCTGGATAATGATCTGCCCCGCGACCGACACGGTGTTGGTGCCGAACCCGGCGACCGCGACCAGGGCCAGTGCAATCCAGAAATTCGCCGTCAGGCCGAAGGCGATCAGCGCCAGCGCGCCGATGCATAGATTGACGGCAAATACCCGCGCGAGCCCGGTGGCCCGGCCCCTGACCGCCAGCCAGAGGGACGAAAAAACCGCACCCAAGCCGAACCCCGCCAGCAGCCAGGCGAGGCCGCTTTCGCCGCGTCCGAAAATGTCGACGGCGAACGCCGGCATGAGTTCGGGCGCCGAACGCAGGCAAATTCCCATGACCGCGGAGAACAGGATGAAGGTGCGAAGATGCAGATTGCCCGCCGCGTAGGAGAGACCATCCTTGAAGTCCGCAAAGATGCCTTGGGACGATTCCTGACGCTCCTCCGGCTCGATGGTCCGGACCAAATACAGTATGACGACGAAATAGACGAAGCCGGCGGTGATCAACGCGAAGACGACGCCCGGAGAATACGCCACCAACAGCGGTCCGGTGACGGCGGGCCCGATAAACCGGCCGGTCTGAACGGATCCCGACTGCAAGGCGACCGCGGGAGAGATATGGTCGCGGGGGACGACCTTGGCCACCAGCGCCAAGTGCGCGGGATTGGAAAATCCGGCAACGCACCCTTGCCCGAACGAGAAAACCAACAGCAGGACGGGCGTCATGATGCCGCCGAGGGTCGCTACGGCGATCAACGCGATACTGAGCGCCCACGCCATTTGAGCGAGGCGGCCGACGCGCAGCGAGCCGTACTTGTCGACCACCGCGCCGGCGATGGGCCCCAGGAGGATCATCGGCACCATCTCGGTAAAGACGACGAAGCCGAGCCATTTCGGATCCTCCGTCAGCTGCCAGGTCAGCCAGCCGAGCGCCGTCCGGTAGGCCCAGAAGCACACCGTAATGACCGACATGCCGTACCAGTAGCGCCGGAAATTGACGTTGGACATGGCCCGGCTGATGCCGCCGAGCGCCTCTGGTCCGGCCATCGTTCCCCCTCAACGTTGTGCGCAGTCTAGGCGGTCGGCGGGGCGGCGGCGAACACCGTCCCGCCCCTGTCCGGCAATCGGTCGCTGAGCGCTTTAAAAGTACTCGGGCAGCGCGCGCGCGAGTGCGGCCCGGATTCGTTCCTTGACCGGTTGACCGGCGCGCGGCCGCTTGAATGCGCGGCCGGTGACGCGCTCGTAGAGGGCGATGTAGCGGCCGGAGAACTCCATCAAGGTTTCCGCCGGGATTTCCGGGATCGGTTCCGAATAGGGATCGCACCGCTCCGACACCCACAACCGAAGGAATTCCTTGTCCAGACTGTCCGGGTTCTCCCCGGCCGCGAACCGGCTTTCGTAGGTCTCCGCAATCCAGTAGCGGCTGGAATCCGGCGTGTGAACCTCATCGGCCAACGTGACAGCGCCGGTCTCGTCGACACCGAACTCGTACTTGGTGTCGACAAGGATGAGCCCGTTCCGGGCGGCGA
>JAJECC010000162.1 GCA_022822205.1 Rhodospirillales bacterium
CCGGGGTATGACGAGTGGATATACGGCACAAACCACGCCGTCATGCCCGGACTTGATCCGGGCATCCACGTTTCGGGCGGCGGCGCACCCGTGGATGGCCGGCCTACGCCGTCCGAAAGTCGGCTTCGGCCGACTGAAGGCCGGGTCCGGGCCCGGCCATGACGCAATCATTTTATGGCTCATCGCCTCACCCTAACCCTCGTGTCTTGTCGAATGAGGTAAGGTCGGGAACCGGCGGCGCGGGTTACGGCATGCCGGCCCGGATCCAAAGGCCCAGCAGCTCCCGTTCCTCGGCGGACATCCTGGTTTGATTGCCGAGCGGCATCGCCCGCGACATGACGGTTTGCTTGAGAATGCCGTCGCCGTGCTTGCGGATATCGGCCAGGGTGTCGAGCATTACGCCTTTCTGCGCCTGCTTGAAATCGGGGTGGGTGGTCTTCACCGCATGGCAGGCGACGCAGTGGGTCTGCACGATGGCGAAGACCTCGCCCTCGTCCGGCACGTCGCCGTCGGCGATGGCCGCATCGGGACGGTAGCTCACGAAGCCGATGAGGATCAGCATGAACACGGCGCTCACCGGCCACTGCCACTGGAGGGCGCGGCCGCTCTCGCCGGCATGCATGCGGTTGAAGAAATCCCGGATGACGCCGCCGACGATGATGATCAGCGCCACCACCAGCCACGGGTGGGCGGTGCTGAACAGCATCGGGTAATGCGAGATCAGCATCATCACGAGCACCGGAAGCGTCAGGTAGTTGTTGTGGGTCGAGCGCTGCTTGGCTTCGTCGCCGAGCCACGCTTCCGGCGTTCGTCCGGCGATCAGGTCGGCGACCACCACCCGCTGGTTGGGAATGATGATGAAATAGACGTTGGCCACCATGATGGTGCCGATGATCGCCCCCACATGGACGAAGGCGGCGCGGGGGCTGAACAGACCGGTCAGCGCGACGGTGAAGATCAGGATGAAGGCGAACACCGCCGCCGACAGCAGGACCGGCCGCCGGGCGAGGAACGGGGTGTAGCAAAGCAGGCTGTAGACGATCCACCCGCCCCAGAGGAAGCCGATGCTGATCAGGATGGCCTCGATGCGGGACAGATCCGCCACGTCGGGATCGATGAGGAACGTATCGGCGCCCCAGTAGTAGATGATCCCCATGAGCGCGAAGCCCGACAGGAAGGTGGTGTAGGCCTCCCATTTGAACCAGTGGAGCTCTTCCGGCATTTCCGCCGGCGCGACGGTGTACTTCTGCATCAGGTAGAAGCCGCCGCCATGGACGTTCCACGATTCCCCGCCGACCCCAGGCGGCAGGGCGCGGCGCTTGCGCAGACTGAGATCGAGAAAGATGAAATAGAACGAGGTGCCGATCCAGGCAATGCCGGCGACCAGATGCAGCCAGCGGAAAACCAGGTTGAGCCAATCGGCGAGCGCTAGGTCCATGGTCCGTCGTTTGTCTTCGTCGCTTCGATGCCCGGCATGTTCAGCGCCTCAACTCCCGCGGTAGGTGGCGTAACCATAGGGCGAAACCAATAGGGGCACGTGGTAATGGTCGTCGGGCGAGGCGATGCCGAAACGGACCGGCACCAGATCGATGAACGGCGGGTCCGGCAAATCGACGCCGCGGCCCCTGAAGTAGGCTCCGGCGTGAAATACGATCTCGTAGGTTCCGGCGCCGAACGCCTCGCCCTCGGCCAAGGCACCGTCGTACCGGCCATCGGCATTGGCCGCCACCGACGTCATCAGCGACCGGGCCTCGCCGTCCAGCCGGAACAGGTCGATCCGCATGCCGGCGGCCGGGCAGCCATGAGCGGTGTCGAGAACGTGGGTGGTCAGATATCCCATGGGGTCTTCCAGATGGATTTCGCCGGGACGGCCGGCGGCGATTGACGGCACGATGGTAGGCCCAGCCTTCCCGCTCTTGCAACGCATAATCCTTATTGTGTCCGGCCGGACCGGATGACAATAATTCCCTATCCGGCTCCCTTCACCGCCCGGGACGAGGTCATGCGCAACGACGACTACCCCCGCGATCTGATCGGCTACGGCCCGAATCCGCCGGACCCCCGATGGCCGGGCGGCGCCAGGATCGCCGTTCAGTTCGTGCTCAACTACGAAGAGGGCGGCGAGAATTCCATCCTTCACGGCGACAAGGCGTCGGAGGCCTTCCTCTCCGAAATGATCGGCGCGGACGCCCGTGAAGGCGTCCGCCACATGAGCATGGAATCGCTCTATGAATACGGCAGCCGCATCGGCGTGTGGCGGATCTTCAAGCTGTTCCGGGAACGCGATATCCCGCTCACCCTGTTCGCCGTCGCCATGGCCATGGAGCGCAATCCGCTGGTCACCGAGCGCGCCCTCGAGGCCGGCTACGAAATGTGCTCCCACGGCTATCTCTGGATCGACTACCAATACGTTCCCGAAGACGTGGAGCGGGAACACATGCGAAAGGCGATCGAAATCCATACGGCGATCGCCGGAGAGCGGCCGCTCGGCTGGTACACCGGGCGCACCAGCCCGAACACAAGGCGGCTGGTGGTGGAAGAGGGCGGGTTCCTCTACGACGCCGACGACTACAGCGACGAGCTTCCGTTCTGGACCGTGGTCGGGGGCAAACCCCACCTTGTGGTCCCCTATACCCTGGACGCCAACGACATGCGCTTCGGCAGCTTCCAGGGCTTCAATGCCGGCGATCAGTTCTTCAACTACCTCAAGGACAGCTTCGATACGCTGTACGGCGAAGGCGCCGAGACGCCCCGCATGCTGTCGGTCGGGCTGCATTGCCGGATCGTCGGTCGGCCCGGCCGCCTGGCGTCGCTGAAGCGCTTCCTGGATTACGCGCTGTCCCACGACGATGTGTGGTTCTGCCGGCGGATCGACGTCGCCCGGCACTGGCGCGAGCATTTCCCGTTCGAGGGCGGGTGATGGACACCCACCCCTTCGCCGTCAACCGGCCGAGCCGGATGGCCAGGCCCGAGTTCGTGCAGGTTTTCGGCGGCGTCTACGAGCATTCGCCATGGATCGCCGAAGCGGTCTGGGACCTCGGTTCCGGCCCCGATACGGGCGCGGCCCGGGACACCGCCGAGGGCATTCACGAGGCGTTCCGGACGGTGGTGGACCGGGCGGGCCGGGAGAAACAGCTGGCGCTGCTCCGGGCGCATCCCGACCTGGCGGGCAGGCTGGCGATCGCCGGCGAACTCACCGCCGTCTCCAACGCCGAACAGGCCGGCGCCGATCTCGGCAATTGCACCCCGGACGAGTTCGAGGAATTCCGGTCGCTCAACGGGGCCTACATGGACAAGTTCGGATTTCCGTTCATTCTCGCCGTCCGCGGCTTTCACCGCACCGAGATACTGGAGATTTTCCGGGAACGGGTGAACAATGATCCCGAAACCGAGTTCGCAACGGCGCTCGAACAGGTGCATCGGATCGCCCTGCTGCGGCTGCGCGACATCGAGTAGAGGAGACTTCGGACATGCCCGACAGCCCGCCGCCCGAATTCACCGCCGCTTCGGTCAACCTGGCATCGCCCCGGCTGGGGGCCGAGGTGATCCACGCGACCGACGAGTTTTTCGGCGCCAAGGAACGGATTCTCCAGGATGCCGAGCCGGTGTTCATCCCCGACAAGTACGACACCCACGGCAAGTGGATGGACGGCTGGGAATCCAGGCGGCGGCGGGACGGCGGCCACGATTACTGCGTTATCCGGCTGGACGCCCGGGGCGCCATCGCGGGTTTCGACGTGGACACCCGGCACTTCACGGGCAACCACCCGCCCCACGTCTCCATCGAGGGGGCGCTTACCGAAAGCCCGCCGGACGAAGATACCCGATGGACCGAGCTGGTTCCGAAGACCGCGGTGAATGCGGATTCCCACAACTACATCGAGGCCGATTGTGCCGACCGGTTCAATCATGTGCGGCTGCATATCTATCCCGACGGCGGCGTCGCCCGGCTCAGGGTGTATGGCCGCCCCGTGCCGGCCTGGGAGCGTCACGACGACCCGGCCGGCGTGCATGAGCTGTCGGCGGTCGCCAACGGCGGGCGCATCGTCGGCTACAACGACGCCCATTACGGCAATCCGTGGGTCATTTTGGCCCCGGGCCGCGGGCTCGATATGGGCGATGGCTGGGAAACCCGCCGGCGCCGCGAGCCCGGCAACGACTGGATCGTCGTCGCCCTGGGGGCCGCGGGAACCGTCGAAAGCTTGGAAATCGATACCGCGCACTTCAAGGGCAACTACCCCGACCGGGCCTCGGTCGAGGGCATATTGCTGGAGGGCGGCGGGGACGAAAGCGGGCTCCTCGGGGACGGCGCCGAGTGGCGCTGCGTGATGCCGGAAGAGAAGCTGGAGATGGACCGGATTCATACCTTCGAGGGCGGTCAGGTGCGCGACATCGGACCCGTGACCCATCTCCGGCTGAGCATCTATCCCGACGGCGGGGTCAGCCGGTTCCGGGCCTTCGGCAAACCGGCCGGGGACTGACATCGATGCCGGCGCCCCTCACATTGACCGTCGAGCCGCTGACCCGGGCGGCGTTCCGGGAATTCGGCGACGTCATCGAAACCGACGGCGCGGACAGCTTTCCCATCAACGAGGGGACCACCACCCGCTACCACGATCTGGCGAGCGTGGACGTCGCCGCGCAAGGGGGCGCGCCGCTGATCAGCATTTTTCGCGGGCTGGCCCGGCCGGCGCCCATCGAAATCAGGATGATGGAACACCACCCGCTCGGAACCCAGGCGTTCTACCCCTTGCGGAACCACGCCTATCTGGTCGTGGTGGCGCCGCGCGGGGCGGTCGTGGGGCCCGGAGACCTCCGCGCGTTCCGGGCGGCGGGCGATCAGGGCGTGAACTATCACCGGGGGGTCTGGCACCACCCGCTGCTGGTGCTGCGCGACAATCACGATTTTCTGGTCGTCGACCGGGGCGGCGACGGCGACAACTGCGTCGAGCATCACTTCGGCGCCGAACAGGGAATCGCGCTCCTCGACGTTTAGGGTCCGGCCTCGATCGGGCCGCTCACCCCCACCCTAACCCTCCCCCGTCAAGGGGGAGGGGAGTTGGTTTGCTCTCTCCCTGACGTCCTCGATGGCCATCAGGATGGCCTCGGGCGTGGCCGGCGCGTCCAGCCTCGGAAAAACCTTGCGGCCGCCGGTCCGCGCCACGGCGTCGCGGATCGCCAGCCACACCGAGATGGCCAGCATCAGCGGCGGCTCGCCGATGGCCTTGGACCGGAAAATGGTCGGCACCATGTTCGGCGCGTCTTCCAGAATATGGACGTTGAATTCCGGCGGGACGTCCCGGCTGCCCGGGATCTTGTAGGTCGACGGCCCGTGGGTCTTGAGGTGCCCGTCTTCGTCCCAGACCAGCTCTTCCGAGGTCAGCCACCCCATGCCCTGGACGAAGGCGCCCTCGATCTGGCCCATGTCGATGGCCGGGTTCAGGGAGTTGCCCACGTCCTGCAGGATATCGGCCTTCAGCACCCGGGATTCGCCGGTCAGCGTGTCGATCACGGCCTCGGCGATGCAGGCGCCGTAGGTATAGTAATAGAACGGGCTGCCGGTCATGGTTTTCGCATCCCACGAGATATCCGGCGTCCGGTAGAACCCGGTCGCCGAGAGCGATTCCCGGGCCCGCCAGGCGAGATGGGCGCATTCGGCGAAGGAGATGCTCTCGTTGCCGGCATAGACCCGGTTGGCGCGGAACTCGACGGAGCCGGTTTCGACCCCGAAATGGTCCGCCGCCGCCCTGGCCATCCGCTGCTTGATTTCCGTCGCCGCGATGTGGGCCGCCATGCCGTTGATGTCCGAGCCCGACGAGGCCGCGGTCGCAGACGTGTTGGGCACCTTGTCGGTGCGGGTCGACGAAATCTTGATCCTGTCGATGTCGATCTGGAACGTGGACGCCACCACCTGGGCCACCTTGACGAACAGGCCCTGTCCCATCTCGGTGCCGCCGTGGTTCAAATGGACGCTGCCGTCCGTATAGACATGGACCAGGGCGCCGCCCTGGTTGAGGGTCGGCAGGTTGAACGATATGCCGAACTTCACCGGCATCAGGGCGATGCCCTTCTTCAGGGTCGCATTGGCGGCGTTGAAGTCGTCGACGGCCCTCGCGCGGCCCTCGAAATCGACCTCCCGCATCAGCCGCTCGGTGAGCTCGACGATGATGTTGTCCTTCACCGTCTGGCCGTAGGGGGTGACGTTGCGCCCGCCGTCGCCGTAATAGTTGATCCGCCGGATGTCGTCGACCGGCTTGCCGAGTTCGGCGGCCACATGCTCGATCACCGTCTCGATGGCCAGCATGCCCTGGGGCCCGCCGAAGCCGCGGAACGCCGTCGCCGAGACAGTATTGGTCTTGCACGGCAGGCCGTCGAACCGGACATGGGGGAGGTAGTAGCAATTGTCGGCGTGGCACAGCGCCCGGGCCATGACGCCGGACGAGCAGTCGGCGACGTTGCCCGACCGGGTCGCCATCTCGATCTTCACGCCCTCGAGCCGGCCGTCCTCGCCGAATCCGGCCTCGTAGCGGAAGCGGTAATCGTGGCGCTTGCCGGTGACGATCATGTCGTCGTCGCGGCGCAGCCGCAGCTTGGCCGGCCGGCCGGTGAGCGCCGCGGCGAGGGCGGCGAGCGCGGCGATGCCGGTGGCCTGGGTTTCCTTGCCGCCGAAGGCGCCGCCCATGCGCCGCACCTCCACCAGCACGTCGTTGATTTCGATCCCGAGGACGTGCGCCACCCCGCGCTGCACCTCGGTCGGGTGCTGGGTGGAGGCGTGGACGGTGATGTCCCGGTCCTCGCCGGGAACCGCCAGGGCGACCTGGGATTCGAGATAGAAATGGTCCTGCCCGCCGCACGATACCTCGCCCGACACCCTGCGGGGGGCCGCCTCGATCGCGCCCTCGGCGTCTCCCCGGACGACGCTGTGGGGCGGATAGGTGAATTGCCCTTTTTCCAGCGCCTCGTCGATGGTGAGGACCGGGTCCAGCACCTCGTAACCGATATCGATCAGCCGGGCGGCGTCCCGGCCCAGGTCGTAGGTGTCGGCGGCGACGATGAGGACCGGCTGGCCGGCGTACTCGGCGAGGCCGTCGGCGAGAATGGGCTCATCGGAGAAGATCGGCGCGATATCGTTCTTTCCCGGAATGTCGCCGGCCCCGAAGATGCCGGCCACCCCCGGCGCCCGGAGCGCCTCGGCGATATCGACGGAGACGATCGTCGCATGGGCGTGGGGGCTGACCACCGGGAAGATTTCCAGCGTGCCGGGCAGCGGCGGCATGTCGTCCACATAGACCGCATCGCCGGTGACGTGCTTGACCGCGCTGTCGTGCCTGAGCCGCGCATGGGCCGCGCCGACGATATCGCTTGTGGCGGTTTCCGGACCGCTCATCGGATCAGCGCCACGTCGAGGGGTTCATCCGCGCCCGAGATATCCCGCCACAGCCGGGCGAACAGGTTCCTGGCCACCATCGAGCGGTAGGCGGCCGACGCCCGGTGGTCCGACAGGGGCTCGAAGTCCTCGTCGACGGCCCGGGCGGCCTCCATCAGCGCGTCCTCGCGCCACGCCGAACCGGTGATCGCCGCCTCGCAGGCCCGGGCCCGTTTCGGCGTCGCCGCCATGCCGCCATAGGCGATCCGCGCATCCCGGACGGCCCCGTCCGCGACCGCGATCCGGTAGGCGCCGATGACCGAGGAGATGTCCTGATCGTAGCGCTTGGAAATCTTGTAGGTCCGGAAGGCCTCGCCCGCCTTCGGTTTCGGGATGCGGACGGAGCGGATGAACTCGCCCGGCCGCAGGTCGGTTTTCCGGTAATCGAGGAAAAAGTCCTCGATGGGCATGCGCCTGGGACCGTCCCGGGAATGGAGGCTCAGCACGGCGTCCAGGGCGATCAGGCAGGGCGGGGTGTCGCCGATGGGGCTCGCATTGCCGATATTGCCGCCGATGGTGCCCATGTTTCTGATCTGCCGGGAGCCGATGCGCTTGATCAGCGTGGCGAAGGACGGGTAGTCGCGCCCGATCAGCGGCAGGGCGTCCGTATAGGTGACCGCCGCGCCGAATTCGAGATGGTCCGGTTCGTCGCGGATTTCCAGGAGTTCCGCCACCCGGCCCGTATGGATGACCACCGGCAGTTTTTGGCGCTCCTTGGCGGCCAGCAGGCCCAGGTCCGTGCCGCCGGCGAGGATATAGGCATCCGGGTTGTCGGCGAGCGCCTCCGCCATTTCGTCAAGGCCTGTGGGGCTCAGGAATGCCTGGCCGCCAGCCTCGTAACGGTCCGTCGCCCGCGCCGGGGCGTGCGCCGAGCCGCCGCCGGGTCCGGCCTCTTCCGATGCCTTCTCGCCGCACGCCTTCACCGCTGCGTCGACGATGGGGCGGTAGCCGGTGCAGCGGCAGAGGTTGCCGGCCAGCGCGTCGTGCACGGTTTCGGGATCGATCTCCCCACCAATCTCCTCGGGCCCCCGGCGCAGCGCGTAGAGGGCCATGACGAAGCCCGGCGTGCAGTAGCCGCATTGGGTGCCGTCGCCGTCGGCCATGGCCGCCTGCACCGGGTCCAGGCCGTCGCCGTCCGCCAGCCCCTCGACGGTCAGCACGTCGGCCCCGTTGAGGTGCGGCAGGGTCAGGAGACAGGCATTGACCGCCCGGAAGGTCCGGCCGCCTTCGGGGCCGGCGGCCAGCACCACCGTGCAGGCGCCGCAATCCCCTTCGGCGCAGCCTTCCTTGGCGCCGGTGAGGCGCAGGTGTTCGCGGATATAGTCCAGCGCCGTGACGTTGGGCGGCACGTCCCGGACGGCGTGCCGCCGGCCGTTGAGGTGGAACTCCAATGTCATCCCGGCGGCTCCCGCCGCGGCGTAGGGGCGGTGTCGGCGGATGGCGGAAAATCGATTGCGGAAGCGGGTGCGCCGGCCGGATCGGCGGGAAGGCGGTGTGCGGAAGAGCGGGCGAACGGGCTCTTGGTTCCCATGGCGACCGGACTGCGTCCTTTCGGTCCCGTTTATCCCGAAAACTCTAAGCCATGTGAATCCGGCATGGCAAACGGTAATTCTGCATTGCACAACGGGGTGGGGACTACGCAGTATGGGGTTGGAAGCGGCTGGGAAGCAGTAGACCGTTTGGTCCGCTTCCGGCGCACGAGGTTTTGCGGCGGATTTTGAACTTGATTTTAACCATTTTGGTAACTAATTTTAGTGTCTCGTAGCGCGGGAAGGATATTAGTTGTTCCCTAGGCTACGACCAAAGAGCCCCTGCGGGGGCTCTTCTACGTTGGGGAGGGATCGGTGGACCGCCATGCAATCTTTGTAGATGCTGGCTATTTGTTTAGTCAGGGCGCTGTGACGCTAATTGGTCACAAGGTACGGCGCCAATTTATAAATCTAGAAATCCAAGGCGTTGTTGACCAACTTCTGCAAGAGGGACGAGAAAGGTTTGGCACAGAATGTTTGCGGATTTACTGGTACGATGGCGCGGGAGTACGTGGGGCATCCGACGAACAATCCGAGTTGGCCTTTTCTAACGATGTCAAACTCAGACTTGGTGTCATCAATAAATCTGGCCAGCAGAAAGGTGTTGATTCGCTAATCGTCACCGACTTGATTGAATTAGCTCGTAATCGCGCAATCTCTAGCGCCATTTTATTGTCCGGTGATGAAGACATACGAGTAGGTGTTCTTCTTGCACAGTCTTTTGGTGTTCGCGTTCACCTACTGGGAATTGTACCCGCACGCGGGTCACAGTCTGACATGTTGATGCAAGAAGCAGATACTACTTCTGAATGGACCGAGGAAGTGGTCAGCAAATTCCTCTCAGTGGAGCAAGATGAACTTGCCCAGTTCGAGCAAGAACAATCCAACAAGCGTGCCAAACTAGATGAGGCTGCTCAAGAATACTATGCCCAACTTGAGGCCGGTCAAATTCAAGGCATTAGAATGGCTTTGGAAGGGTCGGACTTAGTTCCGAGTGAGCATGACAGAATATTGCTGATGACAGCCGCCGAAAAGTTGGGACGTCGCCTTAGCGAAGGCGAAAAAAGACAAGTTCGGACAATTTTCAAACAGCTTGTAATGGACCAAGAGTAAGAGACACAGATTCTCTTACGAAGTTCCGGGAAATTAAGAATTTTTCGCGCCGGCCGGCATAGCATTCGGATCAATGCGCAGTGGCGCGTCTGCTTCCGCTGGACGGACGACGGGCCGGAAGATGTGGAGATCGTGGATTATCACTGAGGGAGATTTGACATGAACGCAAGGAACGGCATGAGGCCGGTGCATCCCGGCGAAATCCTGCGCGGCGAGCTTGACGAACTCGGGCTGTCGGCCAACGCGCTGTCGAAGGCGCTGGGGGTGCCGGTGAACCGGGTCACGATGATCCTGAACGGCCGGCGGGGGGTGAGCGCGGACACGGCGCTCAGGCTGGCGCGCTATTTCGGGACGACGCCGCAATTCTGGCTGAACCTGCAAAAGACCTGGGAGCTTCGCCGGGCGGAGATCGCGGCGGGCCGTGAGATCGCGAAGTGCGTGAAGCCCCGGCAATCGGCGGCGTAGGGGGCGGCCAGTTTCCGATTTTCAGTCGCTGACGCTCTCCGTCCTCAAGCTGGGGAAACCAATCCACGTTTCTTGATTTCTCTCCACAGGTCGCTTACGCCGGACACCACTTCCTTGACGTAATCTTGCCGCTCCTCATCATTCGCCAACAATTTGAGCTGCTCGCGGGGAGTATGTTTCAGATTCAGATCGGTCGGCGCGTTTCGACACAGGGGCCAGCTATTTTCGCTATACCACCCTGGGAGACGGGCTAAAATTTCCTGATATTTTTTTTGTTTGATCCCTTTTTCACAGTAGACGCCGAAATATATGATGTTTCCTACTTCGATGCAGAGCATGGCATTCGCATCCAATTCATAGTATAGGCCGTGTTCGCCGTATTTCCTCTGACGAGTAACGTATCGCCTTATCCGATTTTCGGATATATCCGAATCATCGGACTTGGTGGGAAGGTCAGGAACGTCCTCCTGTAGTCCGTTCTCGATCTCCTGCCAAAGCTTTACCAAGAGCGCAATTTTCGCCTCGGTCATAGCCTCGCTCAGGTCGTGCACCAGAAGAAGGTTGCTGTCTTCCAGGCAGAGTTTCTTCAAGTCGTTCATATAGGCCTCACTGAAGTCTGTTCCCGTCAGCTTTCCGATCAACTGCACGTACTGTGCAACCGACTCTCGCAGCGCGGGTTCGTCATAAGCACGCTTTTGGCAACCCCTCAGCCAGGGGATAAGGTCGTTCTTGTAGGAGATGGGGTGATAGTCGATATCGCCTGCGCTGTCTTCGGAAGCCTCCCGGCCATCCAGCGTCAGGTACAGGATATACTGCTGTTCATAGTCCCTCGTCTGCTCGGCATACCGCTGCAACTGTCGGGACTGGTCCGCAGCCAAAATCTTGTTTTCGATGACGACCGCCTGCATGGAAGACTCGTCGCAAATCAGGATGTCGATATTGTCCTGCTCCCGATGGACGGTGGCACCATCATGATCGAAACCCCCAATCTTGAACTGGTCGAGGAAATCCTCAAGATTCTCTCGGGGTTCTCCGGGAGATTTTCTATGGTCGAGCAAGGCAGCGAGAAACCGAGAGTGGAGATTGACCTCATCGTGTTCGCTGCGCAGGGTTGAGAAAACATTGAAGGACTCCCGACGGTCGGATTGATGCCGTTCATATAACCGTGCTGCCTTCTCCAGCAACAATCGAAAGCTGTCGTCCGTGACGGGACTGTCCAATCGTCTAACCCCCTGAGTATAAACCAGTTTGTCGTAGAGTTTCGGGAACCGGCAGTCTCATGTTCGGTGCCTGATGCGGTCGGATACGGTTGTACTGCTGGAGGCCGCCCTTGTCACGGTTGGCGGAGAGGACGGAGAGACCCCTACCGCTTTCAAATCCCCACCTCCCCTCCTTCGCTCCCAGATCCACGCGCCCCCCCGCGCCCGCAACATGGCTCCCACCCCGCCGCCGATTTGACGGATACACGAGACGCCAGCCGTCCTCCGGCCTATTGCCTTGAGGATCGGCCGATTAGCGGACAAACTTGCCGGACGGAGCGTTTCCGCGAACGTTCGGGCGGGGTCGCTCCGGACCGTCGGCGAGATCCAGGCTGGGCGCATGCAATTCGGATTTCAGTTTTTTCCCGATATCCAGGAGGACGTGAAGCCGCCCGAGCAATATTATCGGGAGGCGATGCGCCTCATCGGCCTGTGCGACGAGTACGGCTACTCCCACGTCCGGACGGTGGAGCACTATTTTCATCATTGGGGCGGGTACAGCCCGAACCCCATCGTCTTTCTGACCGCCGCGTCCCAGCACACGAAGACGGCCCGCATGGTTACCGGCGCCGTCTTGCCGGCATTCAACAGCCCGCTCAAACTCGCCAGCGATCTCGGCATGCTCGACGCGTTCTGCGGCGGCCGCCTGGACGTGGGGTTCGCGCGCGCCTTCCTCCCCCAGGAGTTCCGCCATTTCGAGGTCGACATGGACGAAAGCGTCGAGCGCTTCGAAGAGGGCATCGCGCAGGTCCGGATGCTGCTCGAGGAAGAGAACGTCAGCAGTTCGGGAAAGTTTCACAGCTTCGAGAACGTGACCACGTTTCCCCGTCCGACACAGAAGCCCCGGCCCAATTTCTATGTCGCCGCCGTGGGCACGCCGGCATCGTTCGAGCGCGCCGGGACCATGGGGCACTGGATCATGGCCATTCCGGGCGTCGGCTCCGATCCCATCGCGCTCCTGGAGACCTACCGGGCCGCATGGGCGAAAGCCGGCCATGCGGGGGTGCCCAGGATGATGATGGCGGTGTTCATGTTCTGCGACGAGGACGGAGACCTGGCCCGGCGAACCGCCAAGCCGCTGATAGAGGGTCATTTCGCGGCGATCGCCGATGCGATGACGGAATACGGCGCCGGGAGCCCGTCCGCCGCCTACCAAAACTACGACAGGATGCGCGAGAAAATATTGGCCCAGACCATGGAAGCTCAAATAGACTGCGGGGCCGCCTATGTCGGCACGCCGTCCGAGATCATCGGGCAGCTGGAGGCCTTCGATGCCGCCTGCGGCGGATGCGACGAACTGTCCATGCAGGTCAATTACTTCGGCATGGACGTGGAGACCGCCGAGACGTCCATCCGGCTGTTCGGCGAGAAGGTCATTCCCCGCTTCGCGGCCGGAACGGAATAGGGGACAGGGTTGTCATGAAAGAATTCCTTGAGGAAATCCGGGCCAAAGATCTGGCGCCGTTGTGGGAGATCTATGAGGACCTGATCATGGACGAGCCCAACCGGGCCGAACCGTCGGTCATCTGGAAATGGGACGACATGCTGCCGCTCATCGAGCGCTCGGCCGAACTCGTCCATGGAAAAGACGCCGACCATCGCGTCCTGATCCTCAAGAACCCGCACCTCGAGGGGAGGATGGCGACCACCAGCAACATCGTCGCGGCGTACCAATGCGTGAACCCCGGCGAGAAAACGCCGCCGCACCGGCACACGCCGGCGGCGACCCGGGTCATATTGGAAGGCGAGGGCGGCGGGACGTTCGTCGACGGCAAGCGCTGCGACATGTACGACGGCGATCTGATCATCACCCCCAACTGGACGTGGCATTGCCACGAGAACGACAGCGGCCAAAGGGCCATCTGGCTGGACGTCCTGGACCTGCCCCTGGTGGGGCAGCTCGATGCGGTTTTCGGCGACATGAAAATGGGACCCGACGACCGCTACCCCGCCAACAGCTCCACGCTGTCCGACGGCGTCTACGAAAAAGCGGGCCTGGCGCCGGTGACGCGGCTGGCCGGCGTCCGCCACTCCCCCCGGCTGCGCTACGGATGGCGGGACGTGCTGGCGGTCCTGGAGGAGACGCCGGAGCACGGGGACGGCTCCAGGACCGTGCGCTATACCAGCCCGCTCGACGGCAGGGACATTCTGCCGACCCACGATTCGCGCGCCGTCGCCCTCGGCGGGGACAGGCCGACGGAAAGAACCCGTTCGACGGCGAGCGCCGTCTGCATCGTGATCGAGGGCGCGGGATCGAGCCGGATCGGCGAGGCCGAACACCGGTGGCGCGAACGGGACGTGTTCACCATTCCGCACTGGACATGGGCGTCGCACACCGCTTCGACCGGCCGGGCGTCGATGATCGTCGTTTCCGACCGTCAGATATTGGAAAAACTCAACCTCTACCGCGAAGAAACCGGCTGATCG
>JAJECC010000121.1 GCA_022822205.1 Rhodospirillales bacterium
GCCCTCGCCCCACTCCAGACCGTCCGACTGCATCTCCTTCACAACCTCAAAGGCCATCGGTAAACTCTCGATCGTCGCAGCTCGCTGTGGCATCGGGGTGCTCCTCTTCGTGGCTCATTCATCACCACAGGGAGTACCGCCCCCTTTCCCCTGACACATAAATCCTTACGTCACCCACAGACATCCCACCGTTGACACGCGCCTCTCGAGCACTTTAACATTTCAATAAGCAAAAGAGTGTTCCGGTCAACGGAATACGAGGAGGAACAATGTCGGACGTGGAAATACCCCCGCTATCCGATCAGCCGTATCTGATCGACGATCCCGAGGACGATCGACCGCGCCTGCAAGGATGTGAGTGCGCCGACTGCGGCAAGCGTGTGTTTCCGCCGGTAGCCGTTTGCCCCGAGTGTTTGGGTGAAAACATGGAGCCCCTGCCGTTGAGCCGGGAGGGCTTGCTTTACAGCTATACGGCATTTGAGCAGGGCGCGCGTTGGGTCGGCGGCCCCTATATCGCCGCCTATATCGACATGCCTGAAGGCGTGCGGATTTTCACCCACATCGACGTCGATGACCCGGGTCGCCTTACCTGCGATATGCCCGTGATCCTCAGGGTCACGGAACCGGTCGTCAACGCCGACGGCCGTGAGGTTCTCAAGTTTAAGTTTGCGCCTTGAAACGGGGAGAAGAACTGATGCGCGACGTCTCCATCATCGGCACCGGCATGATGCGGTTCGGGAAACACCTGGACAAAGGCTTGGTCGAGCTCGCTTGGCCGGTGGTCAAGGAAGCCATCGCCGAGGCGGGCGTCGAGAAGGAAGACATCGGCATCGCTTTTTGCGGCACGGTCGGCTCGGCGGGGATTATGGCCGGCCAGAGTATCCTCAAGACTTTGGGCATGACCGGCATCCCGATCGCCAATGTTGAAGGCGCATGCTCGTCGAGCGGCATCGCGGTGAGGCTCGCCTGGATGGCGATCCGCGCCGGAGAGTGCGACGTGGCGCTGGCCATCGGTGCCGACAAGATGAACCGTACCGGCCCCCGCCACGCGCCCGATCACGGCGAAGACTGGGACATGGCCTATGGACTTGCCATGCACGGCCTTTACGCCATGCGCGCCCGTCGCTACATGAACGACTACGGCATCACCGAAGAACAGCTGTCGAGCGTTTCCGTTAAGGCGCACAAGTTAGGTGCCAAGAACGAGTTCGCCCATATTCAGAAGGAAGTGACCCTCGAGGAAGTCATGACCTCGCGGATGATCGCCGACCCGCTACGGCTATGGCACTGCTGTCCGGTCAGTGATGGTGCGGCGGCGGTAGTTCTGGCCGCCGATGACGTCGCAAAAAAAGTATGTGACAAGCCGGTCAAAATTGTGGCGTCGGTTCAACACTCCGGGAAGTACATGACCGGTTTCCGGGACATGACGATGCCCGAGGTCACGCAACGGACCGCAAAGGAAATCTATGAAAAGGCCGGCCTGGGTCCGGAGGATCTCGATTTGGTGGAGTTTCACGACGCCTTCACCATCAACGAGCTCATGTACGCTGACGCCATCGGCCTCAGCAAACCGGGCGAAGGGGTCCGTCTGCTCGAAGAGGGCGAAAGCACCGTTGGCGGCCGCATTCCCATTAACCCGTCGGGCGGCCTTCTCTCCCGAGGTCATCCCATCGGCCCTACCGGGGCTGCACAAATCGTCGAGGTGACCCGGCAGCTTCAGGGTCGGGGTGGCGCACGTCAGGTGGAGGGCGCGAAGGTGGGCCTCACCCATGTCACGGGCGGCGGGGTCTCGGGACTCGATCATGGCGCGTGCACCATGCACGTCTTGGCGGTCTAGGGTGGTCTAGGAGGGTGTTGGGGAAAGCCAAATCCGGGAAGCAAAACGGCGACGGCACCGGCACCGTCGCCCGCACGACGATGATCCTGCGGGCGGTAGCCGAGGCGGACGATGCTGTTTCCATCAAGTCACTTGTTGCGGAACTCGGTCTGGCGCCGAGTACGGTTCACCGCTTGCTGCATCTGTTGATCGGTCAGGGATTTGTCGAGCAGAGTCCAAACGGTCATACCTACCGTGCCGGCGCTGAACTGTTTCGGCTTGGTGCGCTCGTTGTCGACCGCTGGAAAGTACCGGCCGTGGCGCTCCCCTATATGCGCAACGTAGTCGAGGCCTGCGATGAGTTTTGCATGCTCAATCTTTATGTTCCTTCCGGCGGTTGCATGATTATCGCCGAGACCGTGGCTTCCAGCCATCCGCTGAACTACGGAGCCGAGAAATTTGTTCACCTGCCGCTGAGTTGGGGAGCCACCGGAAAGGCTATTCTTGCCTTCCTGCCGGAAGAGGACATCCGGCGGATTTATGATCAGGCTGAGCGCTCACCCGCGGACGGGCGGACGCTACCCTCCTACGCGCAGTTTTCCGATGAGATGAAGACGATCCGGGCTCGGGGGTATGCTCATACGGTCGGCCAGAAAATGCCCGGTGCTGTCGGCATCGCGGCGCCGGTTTTCGGCGCCAGCGGAAACGTCGAAGGGAGCCTTAGCCTGACGGTCCCCGAGATCAGGTTCCAGGCAAGCCGCGCTCAAGTTCTTTCGATTGAAATCGTCAAGCAGGCGGCGGCGTTGAGCTACGCCTTGGGACATCGGCCGGCACACGCTGGGACGGTAGGAACGGCGCCGGTGGGGACTGCCGAATGACGCGTGATCCCAGTTCCGGCGACGGACCGCTCTCGCACATTCGGGTGCTCGACCTGACCGAATTCCTGGCAGGTCCCTATGCGACCATGATCCTCGGCGATCTCGGTGCGGAGATCATCAAGGTCGAGGCATCCAAGGGTGACTCGTCACGTCACGTGCCGCCTCACTTTATTGCGGGATCGAGCACCTACTTCACTCAAATCAGCCGCAACAAGAAATCCGTGGTCATTGATCTCAAGACCGAAGAGGGATTGGCCATTGCCAAGGAACTGGCGGGCAAGAGCGACATTCTGATCGAGAACCGCCGTCCCGGTGTGTTGGCCCGCCTCGGTCTCACGTATGAGGTGTTGTCCAAATCGAACCCGGGATTGATCTGGTGCTCAGTAAGCGGCTTTGGACAGGATGGCCCGGACAGGGATCGGGCCGCCTACGACATGATCGTCCAGGGGATGGGCGGGATCATGAGCCTGACCGGCGAGAAGGACGGCCGTCCGGTGCGCGCAGGCGTTCCCATCGGCGATATCTGTGCCGGCATGTACGGCGTCATCGGCGTGCTCGCCGCCTTGGCGCGGAAGGAACGGACGGGCCGTGGCGACTACATCGATATTGCGATGCTCGACGTCCAGGTTTCGCTCTTGAATTATCAGGCGGCTGCCTATCTTTATTCGGGCAAGGTGCCGGGAACCCAAGGGCGGGAGCACGATTTCATCCCTACCTACCGGTGCTTCGAGGCTGGCGACGGCATGTCGGTGGCGGTTACCGCCAACACCGATCAGATGTGGGAAGATCTATGCGCTGTCCTGGGAGTATCGGAGCTAGTCGACGACGACAGGTTCGTCGACCGCAATAGGCGGTATGAGAACCGGGGAGCCCTGGTGCCGCTGCTGGAAGATGCGTTCAAGAAACAGCCGGCTGACAATCTCGTCACAGCGCTCCTGGCGCGCGGGGTTTCAGCGGGACCCGTCAATACCGTCGATCGGGCCCTCGCCGAACCCCAGGTCGAACACCGGGGCATGGTCATGGAACTGGTTGGCCCCGACGAAGAGCAGCGCGCGCGGGTGGTCGGCGATCCGATCAAGATCAGGGAGTCGGGCCGCAAAGAATATGCCTACCCGCCGAAAATTGGTGAGCACACCTCGTATGTCTTGAAGGATATCCTCGATTACGACGACGAAACGTTTGACGAATTGATCGGCCGGGGCGTCGTCGGGGATATGCTCAGCACCCGCAAGGCGGCGGAGTAGCCCGGTGTCCCAGGCAACCGTTGATCTTACCGGTAAGTCGGCCATCGTCACTGGAAGCTCCCGCCGCATTGGCCAGGCCATTGCCATGAAACTCGCGGACGCCGGCGCCGGGGTGGTGATCAACGCGCGGACGTCGAAGGACGAAGCCGACGCCGTGGTTGCCAAAATCGAGGCGGCGGGCGGCAAGGCAGTCGCATGTCTTGCAGACGTCTCCGACGAGGCCGCGGTTGCCAACCTGATCAATACCGCAGTCAGGGCTTTCGGCGGTTTGGATATTGTCGTCCACAACGCCGTGGCCCGGCAACATGCGATGGTGGAGGAGTTGGCGCTCGACGATTGGCATCAGGCCCTCGGGGTCGTACTCGACGGCGCATTCTTATGCTCCAAACATGCGGTGCCGCACCTGGAAAAATTCGGCGGCACGATCATCTTTATCGGCGGGGCGACGGCGTTCGAAGGCGGGCGCGGCCCAGCCGTTCCGACGGGGAAGGCCGGTTTGGTCGGTTTGACGCGAACCCTTGCCCGGACGCTTGGACCCAAGGGGATTACCGCCAATATCGTTTCCTTGGGTTCCATCGAGGACGAGGGTGACGACCCGGAACGTGTCGAATTCCTCAACCGCGCTCGTCCGACGGACCGTATTCCCTTGCGCCGTTTGGGCACGCCCGACGACGTTGCCGAAGCGGTGCTCACCATGTGCGGGCCAGGCATGCGCTACGTCACCGGGCAGGTCCTCAACCTGACCGGCGGGTACTACATGGGTTAAGCCTTCTTATGGCCAAGAAGCCGAGACTTACAGACCGTATTGCCGCCTATTGCGCCGGCACCCGGCGCCGCAAGTTGCCGGCGAACGTCGTCGAGAAGGCGAAACATCATCTGCTCGACACGCTGGCGGCCGTTGTGTCCGGCGCGCGGATGGAGCCTGGCCGCCTGGCGTACCGTTTCGTCCGTGCTGAAGGCGGCCGCCGGGAGGCAAGCGTGTTGGGAAGCCGCTTTCAGACCACCGCAATCAATGCCGCGCTTTCCAACGGCATGGCGGCGCACGCCGATGAGACCGACGATTCCCATCCGGGATCTATCACCCACCCCGGTTGCGCGGTGGTGCCGGCGGCGCTTGCCATGGCCGAGCGCCAGAACGCGACGGGGTTGGACCTGTTGAAAGCTGTCGCCCTCGGTTACGACATCACCGCCCGGTTCGGTGCAGCTCTCGGCGGTGGCAGGTTTCTGAGGGCCGGTTGGGACTCCCACGCGTTCGGCGGCACTATGGGAGCCGGTGCGGCGGCGGGTTCCTTGTTGACGGACGACCCCCAACTCCTGGTGGCCGTTCTCTCCTATACCGCCCAACAAGCTTCGGGGCTTTCGACGCTGTTCCGCGACCGGGAGCATGTTGAAAAGGCTTTCGTGTTCGGCGGAATGCCGGCCCGCGATGGCGTCGCGGCGGCAGTATTGGCAGGTGCTGGCTGGAGCGGAGTGCCCGATGCCTTCGACGGCGAGCCCAGCTTTTTCTCCGCCTATCCGTTCAGCGTCAAACCAGAGAAATGGTTCCGTGACCTCGGCAGAAAGTACGCCATCACCGAAACCAACATAAAACGTTGGTCGGTGGGCTCACCGGTGCAGGCGGCGCTGGATTCCTTGGAAGCGTTGATTGCCGGTCATCGGTTCGATATCGAGGAGATCGCCAGCGTTCGTGTGCATCTTCCGGCCGACGGGGCACGGGTCGTGGATGGCCGGAACATGCCCGACGTCAATGTCCAGTACTTGTCAGCCGTCATGTTGTTGGACAGCACGGTAAGCTTTGCCGCATCACACGACCATGGGCGCACGAACGATCCGGCGGTGGCGGCTTTGCGAGGCCGCGTGGAACTGGTCGCCAGCGAGATGCTGATGAAGGCGAAGCCGGCACGCCAAGCCATCGTCGAGATCAACTTGAATAACGGCCGCACTCTCAAGCATCGGACCCGCGCAGTCCGGGGGACCGTCGACAACCCCATGACCTGGGACGAAATCAAAGCCAAGGCATATGACCTGATGGCGCCTGTCTTGGGCGATAAGGCCGCGCGTCAGGTCGCAAGGGCAACTCAGCGCCTCGATCAGGCGAAAAGCCTTGGTCCGCTTATCGAGCCGATGCGCCGCTAGTTCTATTCGGCGGCGTCCCGCTTCGCCGCGACCTGGGCCGCCGCCTTCTTGTCGAAGTTTTCCTCAATTTCGTTGTGCCGCTTCAGCCGCGTGATCTCGTAATACTCGTCAAGTGAGACCACTTCATCCGCGACGGCGTCGAACGATTTGTCGTTCTTGAGCGCATCCATCGCTCGCAGAATCCCGCCGACCGAGGCGAACAGCGCCGCCGAGGGGAAGGTAACCATCGTAACGCCCAAACCCTCCACTTGCTGAAGGGTCAGTTTTGGCTTGCCTGCGGCATGGGACATATTGTAGCTCCGCGGCCCCGGCACCCGGGCGCTCACTTCCTGAACCGCCTCATAGGTATCGGCGCCCTGGGGCATGGCCATGTCGGCGCCGGCCTCCATGAACATCTGGCAACGCTCAATGGCGGCTTCGAGCCCCTCAAGTGCGAAGGCATCGGTCCGCGCGCCGATGAACAAATCCGGATCGGTCCGCGCGTCGAGCGCGGCGTAGAGCTTTGCCAGGAACTGCTCCGCCGAAATGATTTCCTTGCCGGGCAGATAGCCGCAGCGGTTGGGGAAGACCTGGTCGCCGATGAACAAGCCCGCAACGCCGGCCTTCTCGAAGGCGCGGACCATCTGGCGTACGTTATGGATACCGCCAAATCCCGTATCGGCGTCGACATAGACCGGTATGTCGACCGCGTCGCAGATGCGGCCATAGTGGTCGGCGTAGTCCCGCATGTTGCTTTGGCCTCCGTCGGGCTCACCGAGCAGGGTTCCGACTGCAGCGTAGCCGCCGGCCGAGATGATTTCGAAACCCTTGTATTCCATGATGCGTGCGGACAAGGCATCGTGAGCGCCCGGGACGAAGTCCAGCTGCTTGCGTACTAGGATTTCACGCATACGCTTTCGAATGCTCATTCCGTGGTCCTCCTCCAATTGCTCTATCGGGGCCGCGCCGCCGTTTGCAGCCAGGGCCGCCGTTCCGCCATGGAATGTTCCCACGCCGCTATTTCGTCCTCGTGCTCCAGGGAGACGCCGATGTCGTCCAGTCCCCTGAGCAGTGAATCCCGCTCGGCGGCCGCGATGTCGAAGGGAAACTCCAGTTTGTCGGGGGTGACGATCTTCTGAGCCTCCAGATCGGCCGTAAACGGCTCGGCACCGTCGATCTCCGCCACCTTCAAAGCAAGTGCCCGATGCTGATCCGCCGGGAGCACGACCGGCAGGACGCCGTTGCGCAGACAGTTCTCGCGGAAGATGTCGGCGAAGCTCAAGGCGATGACACAGCGGATACCGTATCCGGCGAGCGACCAGACGGCGCTTTCGCGGGAACTGCCGCAGCCGAAGTTGTCACCGGTGATCAGGATCTGAGCCGCCTTGAACTGCGGCAGATTGAGGACGAAATCGGCGATCTCGTTGTCGTCGCTGTCGTAGCGTTGACGGTAGAACAGGGTATTGCTGTAGTCGGTATCCACGCCGTGACCTGCGACCGGAGAAATCTGATCCGTATTGACGTCGTTCTGCAGCAACGGGGCGGCCATGCCGGTCAGGCGGGTGAAGACTTTCATCTGCTAATCTCCCGCCAGCAGCTTGCGGGCGCTGGTGATGCGACCGGTAACCGCCGAGGCGGCGACGTTGGCCGGGCTCGCAAGGTGGGTGCGCACGCCCGGTCCCTGGCGGTTCTCGAAGTTCCGGTTGGTGGTTGAGATGCACCGGTCGCCGGGGTCCGCCGCATCGCCCATTCCGCCCGCGCACATGGAGCACGCGGACTCGCCCCAGAAGAAACCCGCCTCCTTGAATACCTTATCGAGGCCACGAGCCTCGGCATCCCGCTTGACCTGCGACGAACCGGGTGTGACGACAGCCTTTACGCCTTCTGCAACCTTGTGTCCACGCAGGACGGTCGCGGCTTCCTCAAGGTCGCTCAGACGGCTGTTGGTGCAGGAACCGATGAACACCCGATCAATGGCGATCTCACTCAACGGCGTGCCGGGCTTAAGATCCATATAGCTGAGCGCCCGCGCCATAGCCTCCTTGCGGGCGGGCTCGGCGTCGGCGGGGTCGGGAACCCGTTGCGATGCGCCCACCACCTGGCTCGGGTCGGTCCCCCAAGAGATCTGGGTCTCCATCCCCTCGCAATCGACGACCACTTCCTTGTCGTACGCGGCATCCGGCGAAGACTTCAGTGTCCGCCACCAATCGGCCGCCGAGTCCCAGTCGAACCCTTGAGGGGCCAGCGGCCGGCCGGCCAGCCACTCGATGGTGGTCTCGTCGGGGGCGATAAGCCCGGTTCTCGCCCCCATCTCGATGGCCATGTTGCAGATGGTCATCCGGCCTTCCATGCCGAGCGCCTCAATCGCCGGGCCGGCGTACTCGACGGCGTGACCGCGGCCACCATCGGCACCGGCAACCGAGATTGCTTTGAGGATCAAGTCCTTCGCCGTGACCCCCTCTGCAGGTGTGCCCAGGAAGAAAACGCGCATGGTCTTCAGGGGTTTCAGGGCCAGTACCTGGGTGGCGAACACATGCTCGAGTTCGGAGGTGCCGACGCCGAAGGCGAGGACACCGAGGGCGCCAACGGTGCATGCATGGCTGTCCGGACAGGCATAGCTCGATCCTGGGGTGGTGAGGCCCAGCTCGGGCCCAACCACGTGAGAAATGCCGTGTTCGGGATCGCCGACATCGAAGACGTGGACACCGAATTCCTCGCACCCGGCGCGTGCGGCAACGATGAACGGGGATTCGGCGCCGGTATCTCCGGCTGGGCGGAACGTGCTGACGCTGTGATCGAGAGCCTGGTAAGTGAGGTCGGGGCGCCGAACCTTGCGGCCGGTCTCCCTCAGCCGCGCGAACGCCCGAGGCGAATGAAGTTCGTGCGCGACATGCCGGTCCATGTAGATGAGATCGCGGCCGTCGGCTCGCGTTCCTGCGCGGTGGTCGGACCATAGTTGCTCGAAGAGCGTTCCCGTCATGGCGGCGCAGCAACCTCCCTTATCGAAAGGAGATTATCACGCGTCTCGGCCTTTGTTCGAGATCATTCCACCAGAAATAGGCCGATTTCCGTTGAAATTTGGCCATTTATTCCGCTGGCCGGAACAATGGCCCTGGCGTTTCTTGACTTAAAAATGGACACCCCTGATCATCGTCCAAATAAGAATATGGCTTCACGGCCGGCCCGAAGTTCGGGGACGGCGACAACATCTGGGGAGAATTTGCGATGTTACGACGTTCGTTTCTGTTCGCTACTGCAGCCGCAATCGTTGCCGGTGCAGGCACCTTAGGCGCGCCATCGGTTTCCGAGGCGGGCTATTACGACGGCAAGACAATCACCGTTATCGTCGGCCTGAGGGCCGGCGGCACGACCGATAGATTCGCCCGCAGTTTTGCCAGCTTCTGGCAAAAGCACACGCCGGGCAATCCGCAATTCGTGGTCAAGAACATGCCGGGCGCAGGCGCATTGAAGGCAACCAATTTTGTCGCCGAGAAGGCCAAGCCGGACGGTTTGACGGTTTTGTGGGGGCCGTGGGATCCGGCGGCGCAGGCTTTGGGCCGGAAGGCGCTGCGAACGAAGTATGAGGATTTCGGATTTTTGGGCGGCACCGGCGACATCCGACTGGTTTACGGACGTACCGATATCGTTGGCGGCGGCGCCAAGCAAGCGATCGACCTGACCAAAGCGAAGGGCATCAAGATGGGTGCCTCTAACCCAACCGGTATGCCGGGCTTGCTGGGGCGCATGAGTCTTGACGTTCTTGGCGTTCCTTATCAGTTCGTCATGGGTTACCGCGGCGGCTCCGGTATTTTCGCGGCGATGAAGCGAAACGAGGTTGCGCTGGGCTCCACCAGCATTACCAGCTTCCGCACCCGCTCGGCCGATTTCATCAAGCAGGGTGAAGGCCGGGGCTATTTCTATCTGGTTCCGGTTGCCGCCGACGGCAGTTACAAGAACATCAAGGAAATTACAGAAATGCCGTCCTTCCCGGACCTCTACAAGCAGGTTCACGGCAAGATGCCGTCGGGCGAAATGTGGGAGGCGTTCAATTGGCTGGTAGGACTCGTCGGTCGAATGACCTTTGCCGGGTTCGTTCCTAAGGGCACGCCACAGGAGGCCATCGACGATTTGCGCAAAGGCTATGCCGCCGGGCAGGCTGACCCCGAGTTTGTCGCGCAGTCCGTTAAGCGGTTCGGGTTGCCCTATCAGTTCGTCAGCGCTGAAGATGGCCAGAAGACTATCGCCGCGTTGAAGAATGCCAGCCCGAAGGTCTTGGCGACACTGCAGCAGGTCGTCGACAAGGTCGCAAAGTAATCACGCACGCATGAAGGGGCCGGCTACCGCTCCGGCGGAGCCGGCCCTTTTTATGTCCGTAATCGTAATCGGACTATAATCGGCACCATGCTCGAAGCACTTGCCAGCGGTCTAATCCAGGTCGTCCAGTGGCCGACCGTCGGCTTCTTGTTCCTGGGTGTGTTGGTCGGCGTCTGGCTGGGCGCCGTTCCCGGGCTTGGCGGTGCCATCGGCCTAGTGATCATCCTGCCGTTTACCTTCGGCATGGATACGGTGCAGGCCTTCGCCCTACTGCTCGGCGTCTATGCGGTTACCAGTACCGGCGACACCATTGCATCAGTGATGCTCGGCATACCGGGCACGGCTGCATCTCAAGCCACCATCCTCGATGGCTATCCCATGGCGATGAAGGGACAGGCGGCGCGAGCGTTCGGGGCGGCCTATACGGTCTCGATGATTGGCGGTGTCCTAGGCGCTCTCGTAATGGCTGTCTCTCTGCCGATCATCCTGCCGGTCATCTTGGCTTTTGGCATGCCCGAGTTCTTCATGCTGGCGATCCTTGGGCTGGCGATGGTCGGCTCTCTCTCCGGCGCTTCGATCCTCAAAGGAATTGGTGCTGCGGCTATCGGCCTCCTCTTCTCGCAGGTCGGCTACGGGCATATCTCTTCAATTCCGCGCTTCCATTTCGGTGCTGAATACCTGCTCGATGGATTGCCATTGGTGCCGGTCATCCTTGGATTGTTTGCGTTGCCTGAGGTGATGGAGCTCGGTGTCCGGGACACATCCATCTCGCGGGTTCCTAAGGACCAAGCCAAGGGCGGCGGCATGCTTCAGGGCGTTAGGGATGCCTTCCGCAACTGGTGGCTGGTTGTCCGCTGTTCCGCCATCGGGGTGTATATCGGCATGATTCCGGGGCTCGGCGCGGCCGTGGTCGACTGGTTCGCCTACGGCCACACGGTACAGAGCGCTAAAGACAAGTCCCAATTCGGGCAGGGCGACATCCGGGGCGTCATCGGACCGGAGTCCGCCAACAATGCGGTGCGCGGCGGCGCCTTGGTACCCACCGTCGCCTTCGGCATTCCCGGCAGCGCCTCCAACGCCATTCTGCTGAGCGCTCTCCTGATCCAGGGCCTGAAACCCGGCACCGAAATGCTGGTAGATCAGCTCGACGTCACTTTCTCCATGATCTGGTCCATAGTCATCGCCAATATCGTAGCGGCGGCGCTGCTGATGGTCTTCACCACCCAGTTCGCCAAGATAGCCTTTGTCCGAGGCCATCTCATTCTGCCGGGCGTGATCCTGTTCGTGTTCATGGGCGCCTTCATGGCAAGCGCCGACATCGGGGACTGGATCGCCATGCTCGGCGCCGGTCTTCTCGGGATCATCATGAAACGGGCGGGATGGCCCCGACCGCCCGTAATTCTGGCCATGGTACTCGGCCCGATCATGGAACAGGCGTTCCAGGTCAGTATGCAGGCCTATGGCCCTGCTTTCCTGCTCCGGCCGGTCTCGATAGGCATTGTCCTGATCGTCGCGCTAACCATTTATCTCTCGGCGCGAGGCATCATCAAGAACCGGTTCTCCAGTCAATCCGGCCCGGAGAAGGGGGAGGGACAAGAAAAAAACCCACTGATCTCGTTCCTAGTATCGGCAGTCCTGGTGGTCGTGTTCGGGGCGGCGGTCATCATGGCCTACCCGTGGCCCGTGTCGCTGAAACAGTTCACTCTCGTTGTAGCCATACCCGCGTTCTTCGTCTTCCTCGCGGCCGCATGGCGCGACTTTGGCGAGGCCCGAAGCGTTGTCGCCGAAGCGGGCGGATTAGGCCCCGCATTTTCGGTGGTTGCCGAACGCGGCGCGTTCCGGCGTACCGCCGATCTCTACGGTTGGCTGGTGGCGATCCTTATTGTCGGACTTCTCGTTGGGCAACAGATCGCCATCCCACTGTTCATCGCACTCTATCTGTGGCGCTGGGGAGAGTATGGCTGGCGAACCTCGTTGGTATATGCCGTCGCCGGCTGGTTGGTGTTGTTCGGCTATTACGACCAAGTGCTTCATATCGCCTGGCACCAGCCGCTGCTACTCCCTTGACCAACGAGCCGAAGACATGAGTGACACTCTCGATCGACATCACGTCCGCCGGAAGACGGGCGGTCAGGACTATTTCGCCGCTGGTGACGGGTGCACCATTCTCTACTTGCTTGGAGCCGGCGGCCTGACCAAGTCCTATCCGCTGTACAATCTCGCCACGGACCACCGGCTTCTCGGAAATTGGAGCGCCGGCGCTACTGATCTGCGGGGTTGAGGACGAGGTGATACCGCCAGGGACCTGCGAGATCCTATCCCGAGGCATCTCCGAAATTCGCCTCGTCGAAGTCGAGGATGCCTCCCGTTATGTACCGATCGATCAGCCTGGACGCTTTACCGAGCTCTGCCGAACATTTCTTGCCGATGACATGGCGATTATCTGAGGACGATGGCATGGGAGCGGAGACCAGATTGTGACGCCGCTTCGAATCCAGCTCTCGGTATACGCCGTCGCATTCTTCGCCGGCAACGTGTTCTCCATCGTTACGGTCATCATCCCCTTGTGGGCGCTGGAGCTTGATGCTTCGCCGTTGACGATCGGTCTGTTGGTGTCGAGTCGTCAAGTTCTGGCGGTGATTTTCTCCATTCATGCCGGTGCCTTGCTCGACAGGTTTGATTCTCGGCGGGTGATAATCTTTCTGAGTTTGGTGGGAAGCGCACTCGCCGCCCTGTACCCGCTCCTGCCACTGGTCATCGCAGCCATCTCCATACAAATGCTTGCGGGCTTTGCCGAGGTCGGATGCTGGATCGGCGCCCAGTCACTGGTTGGCCGATTACTGAAGGGCAAGCCCGTATACGCCGGCCGAATGACGGCAGTCGCCCGTGCCGGCGGTTTCATCGGTCCCGCACTGGCCGGCTTTGCCTGGCAGATCGGGGGCTCGGCCGGCGGGTTCGGTTTCCTGTCCGTTTGGGTACTGCTAGGTTCGGCGATGGCGCTTACGTTGCCTAGCGTCCCGCCGCACTTGCCGGAAACCGACGACCGGAAAGCGCCCGAGCTGGAAAAGGCTTCAACGAAGTTTCTGCCCAAATCCGCTGACTACAAGGCGACGTTGCGGCTCCTGCTGTTGCCGGCGATCGCGCTGATCATCGCCGCCACGTTCCTGAGGCAGGTCGGATCCGGTATCCAGTCCGGGTTTTATGGCGTGTGGCTGTCAGAGGCCGGGATAACGGCGGGCATGATCGGGCTGTTGATCGGGACAAGTAGTTTGGTCTCTGCATTCTCGGCTCTTTCGATTGGCCCGTTGGTAAAACGGTTCGATGAGCAATGGCTGCTGATAGTGATGATTTTTTTGCCTGTGGTCGCCATTGCGGTCACCCCGGCATTAAGCCTGTTGTCACTATTGTTCATTGCCACGGCACTGCGGGGGATTGGACAGGGATTGAACCTGCCGTTGATGATGTCCATCGCATCCCGGTCGGTCGGACAGAATCTACAGGCCCGGATCGTCGCGCTCCGAATTTCATTTAACCGGTTAGGCAGCTTGATATTTCCGGTGCTGATGGGGCTGATTGCCGAGTTCTCCGGCCTGGAGGCGTCGTTCTACATTGTCGGTGCCGCAGCAGTCGTACTGCTCGGTCTACTTTCCCTTTGGGTCTGGCGCAGTAACCGGGAAACCAGCGGATAGTGGGGCAACTGGAAATATGAACGTGGTCAATCGATATTGGCCGGACGTTGTCCGCTAATGGGATGGACCGGCTGCTTTCCCTGCTGATTGGTCTGCAAAGGCGTATAACCCAATCAAATCCGATGATATTTTCGTGCCAAGATATTAGAGAATTGTAATATCTACATAAATTGACTTTTTCTCGACGTGTCAAAGCGGAAAACCCAGGACCAGTCATCAAATCGAATGCAAGATTATTGCGAATTCTGACGGCGCTTCAATAGTCCTCGGCTCCGTTTGGCGAAAGTCCTTCCGCCCGGCACGATCGTCGTGGTCGCCGGGAAAGTCGTGGTAGTCTTCCCGATCCAGGACTGGTCGGCGCCGTCGACGCCAGCGCCAAGGAACCGGCGCGTTCGTTCAGCTGGCACGCATGGACGAGCGCCGAACGAACCTCATAACCTGAAGGTCGCAGGTTCAAATCCTGCCCCCGCAACCACCGAAAGCCCTTGAAAACATTTATGTTTCGAGGGCTTTTTTGATTCGGTGAGACGGCTGAATTGGCAAGCTGGCAAACTATTGGCAAACATTTTGATTCGAATGGGAGGCGACGCATGCGCCGCCCTGGGCATGAATTGCAGGAGATGTGGGGGCGGCCGCAGCGCCGGTGCGCGCGCCGGCCAACCGAATCGGATGCCAGCTTGGGCCCGTTAGGCCGCGCCGCACGCCGGCGAGAGGCGAGGCTGGCCGGAGTCGAAGCGGCGGACGGCGTTCCCAAGGGAGGCGCCGGCACCGTTCCTCACCTGATCAAGCCGGAGTAAATTCTCCGTTGATCCCATAGTGCGTTGCAAACCCTAAAGAAATGGCGTTTCCAGAAGACAGAAATCCAGAATAGACAGTTTCAGTCATCAAACCGAATGCAGTATTTCTCAAAATTGGGACGGTAATCGACAGTGTGTGGCAGCGGAATATCATTTTTGAGCGTTGAGACCAAATCGCAACGACCTTGTATGGCAACTCAATGAATGGAAGTTCAGACGGCACTCGAAATCGATGTCTTTGGCGTGGTCGGCGGTGGTTAGGCATTGCTCGTTGAGATCGAGGGACTGAATGCGATCTCCGCCGTGACCAGCATCCCGACGGGAGAGTACAACTGGGTCAGGTATTGGGAGCAGACCCGCGGCTATGCGGACATCGACCACCTTGTCGAGAAGCTGCGCGGCGGTTTCGATTGGCGGGGAGCAGAGGTCGCATAGCCCGCCTCGGCCAACGCGTCGCGCACTTGGCGCAGGGGTCTACGGGTCGTCGTCGACCGCGAGGATGTACTCAGCCGCCCGACCCGAACAGATTGATCATCTTTCGAAATGCACGACGCCGGTCACTTTCCGGCAAATGAATCCACACGGCACTCAGGAGAATCAGATCGAAATAAAGACCGGATCGCGAGACCAAGCCCAGTGCTGGCAGAAGGTCATCAATCTAGTTGATCGCTGGGTTGTCATGCAGGGAAATTGCGACAGTCCGCTTGGAAGCAGACGGTTCAACAGCGACCACATCACGACCATTGGCAGCCAGGCACGTTGCATCACGACCGCTACATATCGCCCCACGACCGCCTCGGCCTCGGCATCATACTAGGCGATCGGATTTACGAATCCTCCTAAGTCCTGTTAGGTGTCGTGTCCGTCCGTCGCATGACGTCTTCGAACCCAATCGGCACGAAGAAATCGGGAACTCAGCCCGTGCTAGGCCATCTTTATCAGTCCCCAAATCATGAATGTTCGTGAATCCAATACGTATGCTCTTCGTAAGGGACAATTGCTCCCTTGTTATCAAGTTCCAGTCTCTTCCTCAAACCACTCTTCTTCTTCGGAGACGGCAGCTACGCTTTTCGTCTTTTCGGCAATACTCGAACCAAGTGACCTTTCACACAAAGAAAGGAATTGCCAGTTGTGCTTCTCACATTCAAGCAGTGCTTGTTCCGCAACCTCCGGCGGCACATTTACACGATACCTCATGTGACTATGAGTAAAGAGGTGCTCAACACAATTTGCTCTGGCCTGTGACGACAAACGCTTCGCAAACTCCCAATCAATTTCATCATAGGGTTCGGAGAGGAGTTCCCATTCGGCCGCGATCTGCAATATACGACGGTCGCCGCCTGTATATTTTCCAAAACACTTGCGTGCCACCTGCCGCCGATTCGAATCACCTGATAGCCTTTTCGTCAATGCAGCTGCCAATCGTTCCGTGAGGCCATCATTTTCTATGAACCACGCACTCCCCAGTTTGCCAATTTGTGGCTCCGCAACCGACATCGTTAGGGAGGTCAAGTTCCAAAACGTTGACCATTCTTTTTCAATTAACGAATCCAGCGCGCCACTAACCTCGTAAGAAAGCTCTCCAAGGACCGTGTCACTTCCCCAACAAACCAAGGTAGCTAGGAGTACTGTATTTTCACCCGCAGACTCAGCAGAGAGTCGACCTCGCCACCAATCCACAGAATTTCCTTTGCCCTTGGCAAAATACAACCTCCTCACCAGTCCTGGCGTCACTGAAAATTCCCGAGAATCCCATGCACCTTGACTGCTATCAACATCCATGCACCTCGCTAGGTCCACACCGTTATTCGCCTCCCGATCATCCTCAAGCGCTTGCCAAATCGACGATACGGCGGTCGACAGCATTGCGATCATGGTGAACAGGCGACCCTCCGGCGCTTCCTGCAACCCCCGATCTACCAGCTGTTCCCATGGTTTGAGATCCGAGCGCCAAACTTCCGGCCCAACTTCCATAACCTCTACGACATCTCGAGCAAATTGCCCAAACCTGTCTAGAGTGCTGTTACCGTCTCCATCATGGCCTTGCCTGGAGAGTTCTCGTCTGAAGAAATCTCTCCCGCCAAAGGATGCGATGTGCTCTGGATGCATAGTAAAGCAATCAGACAAAATATGTGGATGTAGCAACTCGGACAAGTTAACTAGCGGGTTAGAGGTTGCCTCTCGATACGATCTACGAAATGAGAAGAACATCTCAAAATCAAAAAACTGAGCCTGTGCACGTTGATACAATTCGGGATTAGCGATTATAGCATCGTAGTTATTAGCCTCCGCCAACCAGCGAACCATCATCTCCGCATTTCCATTGGTCACTTCTTCTATATCCTCGAGAGACATGTGGTCTACCAAACCAAATTCTCTTGCTTCGCCCAGCGTGCGACTTGAGCCATGCACCAACTGCTCATTTGACATCCAGTGCTCCCTTATCGTCGCTGCGTCTGCATTTCTCGCAACTACTTGCCTGAGGGCTGTGCGCAGCGCAGCATTTTGTTCGGACGGCAGCTTTTCGACGCAGAACTCAAAAAGCACCTTGCCGCCCGCCATCTCTGGAAGGACCAGTCCTCTCTGTTCCTCGCCGAAGTTTGCAGCCAACAACCGTTCAAAGTCGGGTTCCCTAGTAATGAATTGGATTAGTCTTCGGACAGATTTTGGTGACTGGGTAAAGACATAGTCACTCAACAGCATAAGCGCTAAACGACGTGGCTGGGAAATCAGCTGGTACCCCTCTCGTTCACTCACGGTTATCAGACCGTCAACGAGAGAGGGCAATTCCCCTACATCATAGAAGCCACAAAAAAATCTCGTGACGTTGGTCCAGTATGAACTGCTCGCAAGCGCAGCAAAGCGATCCGGCCTAGTACCTCGTTTGGCGCTCCCTGGAGGTGAGTATGGCGCCGTCTTGTGGAGGTGCCGAGCTGCGAAGTACTCACGAAGTGGTTGTACCTCAAATTCCCAGGTCCCTTGCACCCTCGAGACTAATGCCCCAACTCTTTCGGTTGTACCCTTCAACAAACTTGCCGCAAGTTTAGGATCATGCTCTTCCTTTGTGAGGTAAGTAGAAACCTCCGTTGCTAGGGCATCCCTGGAAATCGCTCCAGATCCTGTTCCGGTTTCCGCTTGGACCTGCAGGACCCATGCGAGTAGTCCGTGAATGGCCAATATTAATTCGCGATGGTCGCCAGCAATTTGTTTTTTCTCAACTTCGCGGTTTAGGAAGATTTTCATGTACTCGTCATACAAAGCGGTTCTCTTATCTGGCAAAGCCGCCCCTTGAACGTGCATTAATTGTAAAAGAATTGCCAGTTGCATGGGATTGCGTGAAAGATCGCGTAGGTGTGGTTGCTGGAGTTTGTCTTCTAACGTAGTGGTCAGGGCCTCATTTTCGGTATCCGTAAGATCCTGAGCTACACTCCACTTTTCCTTGTAGTCCTTTATGTTTGTCCGCTTCAGGTCATTGAGTTCGAGATGAATCCAATCTTCCTCGGGAAATCCAGGGGAATTCGCGAACGCAGCCGGGCGAGAGGTTACGACTATTTGGAGCGATAGCGCATGCGCATCTAGTCTGTCACCAGCAGCACATATTTCCTTTACGACCCTTGCCCTTGTAGGAATATCCGCCACTTCATCAAAACCATCCAAGACGATTACACTATGCGCACGGACAAAAAAGTTCAGTAGATCATGCTGGGTAAGCGCGAGCCCTCCCGAGTGCCAGCCAATTTGCATTGTAAGGAAGCTCTCCAATGACCGCTGACCTTCTTCTGGAGCAGGAACCTCCCCGGCCTTTGCGTAAGGATGCCTGCCTGTTACCCATGCAGCGTAATCGCGGAGATCGATTCGAAATGGAGTACGACTTGGCGCTTCAGCATGTACGCCGTTTACTGATCTGAGCTCGTTGCGGTGGGATGGAAGAAGCTTCAGGCGGTTTACCTGGCATAGGAATTGCGTAACTGTGGATTTTCCTTGGCCAGGCGCACCTTCCAAAACTAGCCTAGTCACTCCATTGCTGAAGGGCATATGAAGCAAGAAGCCGGCTGCTAGTCCGCAGTGTAGAAACGGATGGTCGTCTTCGTCTCCATAATCCAAATCTTCGTTAATTTCCTCAAGATAGTGATTGAGCATCAAGTCAGATGAGTGAGTTCTCTGAATTCGCCTGCCTTCTCCCACCGAGCCTTTGTGACCGATCGGAATATCCACGAAAAGGTCTGTGATCCGCCTTTTGAGTTCAACTTGCTTGAATTTGACGTCCCTATCATCACCATGTTGCTTACCCATATAAGCTGTTATGGCTTGCGTGGCTTCCAAGTCAGTGGTGAGCTCAGGACGTTTGATAAGAAATTGCAAAACGTCGCTAGCGCGACAAATTTCTGGATAACTCCACTTAATATCACTCGCATTGTCCAGTCGCGCGTCCAGATCATCTCGCCACCAAACAAAGCATGGTATACTAAATTGCTCTGTCAGAGTTTCGTTTAGGCGATCAATTGTACCCGTCCCCAGATGTGCAGTGCCTTGAACGTTTGTGACCAAATAGTAGTGCGTTGCTCCCCTCTCGATGAGCGAGGCTATCTTTTTTTCTTCGCTCTTGATTAAGCGATCGATAGCCTCCCGCTCCGTGGTGTCTTTAGGCTTAGTGGAAAACTTAATTTGGAAAACGACGAAATTCCTTCGTTCTAATGCGGCATGGTAATAGAGCGCATCTCGTCCACCATCCGGCTGCCGCACTGGCAGACAAATGGTGTCCGGGTGCACGCTGACAATCAGAGATTGGGCGAATTTTTGGAAACTAATGTCGTTTAGGGCTTCATAGTAATAGGTCATTCCGCTGTTTCCTGTCGTTAGCGACTTGCAGGGCGTCATTCAAAGGGCCGAATTTGACTAGCAGACTCAGGACTTTGATGAGATTAGGCACTGCGGAGAAATGAATGGCAAAGTAATCCTAGTTGAGTGGACTTACGTACTTGCGAACTCCGCCAAGACCGCCTACTTGGCCGAGTCTCCTATGTTCCCCGGCGCTTGTCTACTCCTTCAGGTTGAATAGCGAGTACACGATCTCTTTGCCGAATCTCTAGAACACGTACCCACGGCGCAATCCGCAACGGTCGCAGCATAAGCAGCACGAACAGCACTGCTTCGTCCCCCTTAGCTCAGCAAGCGGCTGGTCAACCACGCTCGGCCCGACGACGTGACCCAGGGTTGCGCCATGGCGGGCGCTATTCTGTTGTCCCTGGCGGGGCTGGCGCGCAGGTCGAGAGGTTGCCGGACAATGTCGATCCGGATATTCACGGCCTATGCAGTTATCGTGGGCATTTATTGAGAAGAGACGATTGAACGCCGATTTCAGTTGCTGGAACCGCTCGAGACAGGCGAGGACGCAGCGCCGATGTCGATTACAACCCCCATGAGGAGACTGCGTCGTTTAGGGATTCAACTGCTCGCTCTATTCTGGCAGAGAATTTACTCGCTATTCCCGGCCACGTCGTTATGGCGAACATGCCCGTGCGGACAGCGAAGTGAAGTAGCAACGCTTGATTCTGTTCACTATAGTTCGGTCCAATCTCTGGCTCGGAGTTGATCATCTGGAGCGATTGTGTGAAGCCGGAATGAGTCAGGTCATGCAGCATTGAGAGGTCTGGGACGGAAGCTGCGTACAAGTTCGCAATTTCACTTTTAAAGTTCCGCCAATCGCTAACGTAACCCTGCGTGCCTCCGAGAGTGCCGACCACGCACCGCCATCTGCGGCGGTCCAGGTCGATCTTGGGAGGGCCCTTTCGGCTGCCGCCCTTGTGCCGGTTCTCCCTCCATGCTGCCGTTCTAGTCAGAATCGAGTTAAGCTCGTCGATCTCAATTTCGTTCAGAATTATGTGTCCCCTCAGTGCAGCTTCGTACTGGGGGCGCGCCAGTGCCCCCGCTGCTCCAGGTAACCCATCGTTCATGCACCTCCTGATTCCGCGAGCGAGGTCGATGCTATGCGCTAGTAGAGCGGTGCCGTGCAAACGAGACGTCTCGACCGCTCGTTCTCCTTGAGGAATAATCTCTCCAGCGAGTTTGATCACTGTCCCCAACTCGCCGAGCTGTAGAATTTTGCGTGCAGCCCAATCGGCATTGCTGTTGTTCATCGTAAGGAGGTCCATCTGAGGTGGATTGTGATCGGATGGCCGCGCAGGTAATGCAGATCCCCGTCGAGGTCGACCTGATAGACCCGCATGTCCAGTTCCATGCGAGCTTGGGCCACGGTACTCAGGAACTGATCCCGATGGTGTTTAGTCTCGGCAATGGCCGTGTCAAGGTCGTTCGTGGCATAAAGGCCCTGCTCAGAAATGTCAAAGCACCTACCTATGACGCCCTCTGGCGCGCTGTCGGCGACATCTGTGCCCTCTTCGACCCACAGGAATGCAGGACTTACCCCAAAGATGCAGGGTATGTCGCAGATTAAACGCTCGACGCTCTAGCCGAGCCGGAAGTCTCCCGGAAACGGTCGATCCGAAAGCGCAACAACCGCCATGAGAACGGCATTTGAATAGGTTCTCGGCATCCGTACTGGCCTCCTCTCTAAACCAGCACTCCGAATCACACAAATCCCTTGCCAAGATCCTAACTGGACTCAAAATCAGTGAATCATACTCTAAGGAGAACTGTGCATGCCGGTTAGAAGAAAAAACGAAAGAAAATACGAAGTGTTCGGGCCGTTTGAAATTCCGCGCACCGCCAGTCTGCGGCGCGTCGACAAAAACAGCCTCAATGATTTCTGGAATGAGTTGGAGGATCGGCGCGCGAAAAACGAAGGACTAGCCTCTGCGAGCGGCTGCTACGTCTTCGGCATTCGAGCGGGGAAGGGAGCGAAGCCTTGGTACGTCGGACAAGCCACAAAAACATTCAAGCAGGAATGCTTCACTAAACATAAACTATATCACTACAACGAGGTGCTCACTGAGAGGAAGGGAACGCCGATTCTGTTTCTTCTAGCGCGAATGACGCCGACAGGGAGATTCAAAGGCAAGTTGGGGTCCAAGGAGGCCGATTGGGTGGAGAAACGGTTGATCCATCAATGCCTAGATGCAAACGACGATCTGCTTAACGTGCGTGATACTGCCTTCTCCCAAGAAGTCATCATACCCGGCCTCCTAAACAGTCCTAAGGCCCGCCGCTCCACGGAGGTACAAGAGCTGCGAAGCCTGCTTACCCTCAAGTAGGACGACGGAGACAAGCGCTAGCAGACCGCTGAAAAAGTTTTTCTTTTGAGGCTTAGGAATGGTTCTTTCTCCTTGTTGATTGCATGGAGGAGGTTATGCACGGAATGCATCGAGGCACCGGTGGTCGACGGGGCGTCCGCGGCCGTGTTCGGTAAGTGAGGGCGGGGGGCCGGCGTCATATCCGGGTCGGCTGGAATAACGCGAGGCGCTTCCGCGCGAGCGGCTTGCGGCGTCCGTGCGTAGTAAGCACGCCGCAATAGGCGCGGTCGAAGTCGACGAAACCCTCGCCCTGCGGGTTCAGCGTGCTGGCTTCTAAGAACCGCTCGATGAAGTGGCTCCAGCCTACCCCGCAAAAGCCATGCCTTCCGCTTCAGGTGTTACGACAGCCGCGCAGTCGACAATGTCCAAGCTGCCGTTCGACCGGATCAGCAACGGGTCGCCTGACGCAAGCGCCAAGCATTGACGCATGATGTTTTGGATCGAATTGACGAGGGTACGAACCGACATACGTGTTTTCTTCCTAGCGTGGATTAGCCTTTATTTTTTCCGCTATAGCGCTCAGTTGATCTCGTTTTGACGATGGATAAAGTGCCTGAGGCCCGATCTTTTGGAATTGGCCTTTTTTGGACCAGAATTCTTGCGGATTGAAACGAAATTTGGCGACCAATCGTTTCCCAAAATCGATTTCCGGCAGCCCGTAAAGCTGTTTTTGCTCAAAATTGCTGATCTCGGGGTATTCCCCAACCAAGTAACCCTCCTGAACATGCGGACGCATTGCGGAAGGTGGGCATACACTCGAAAGCCGAATTATTTGCAACCCCGCTTCCGCACTTGCGGAGATCGCACCGCTGATATTTGGAACACCAAGTACGTACAAAAACGCTTCTTCCGTCTTGTTTCTTAAGGAGGCGAACGACGCGGCGATCCTCAATGACTGAGTAACATCCAGTAGCGGAGTTGGATGGACTTCATAGTGTTGCAGTATCGACCATCTCAAAATTCGGTGTCGCGTCAGTTCGTCGCTGCCGATTAAATTCTTCGCTCGGAAATGTTCAACGAGTACGCGTTCAACGGTCTCTAAGGACCGGAACCTGATCGGAAACACATCCCCGGAACGGGCTTCGGGTGTTGTTCTAAATATTGCCGGCCGAAGAGTTGATTGTCCGTTGTAGTCGAGGTGATCTTCCAGCTGACCCCTGTAGAGAAATACATAATCGCGGTTTCTAAATTGTAGCTCGGCGACTTTGCCAGCAAGCTCCAAGTAGTCCGAAACTCTGTGGCCCTGGCTTTGCCGGACTTGTTGGCAGTTGACAATGATGGCTTCAATTCGATTGTCCTGAAACGACCAAAGATCTTGAACGCCGATTGTATCCATATGCTAAATCGCCTCCGCGTACAGCGCGGCTTGCATTTCACGGGTCGCTGCCGCCGCCGCTTCTCTTTCAGCTTCACACTTTACCCGTCTGCCAATTTTGGGTGGTGCGCTAATTTGATATTTGAACTGCTTGATTAGAACCAATCGTGAGCGTGAAGCATTAGTAATTTTCTGATGTCGCGATCATCAAGTTTCGGAAAGGACAGGTCATCCCTACAGGACGGAAAGGAGAAAAGCGACCGGCAAGCTCCTCTAGCTCTCCGCGAAATACATGCTCGTTTGGCCGAATCGCTGAGTCTTCGTCAGGTAAAGAGGGCAATGGGCCGGTTGCGGGAACTCGGGTTTGCAACATAGACGGGCCAGCGGTTTCCCACCTTGTGTCCCGGCCCCAAAGCCGGGGCGGTCGTCGTCCGCGGTCTCACGGCGGGTCGCGGCGGGCCGGCCGATTTCCCGAGTCTCCGGGCATCTCGATGAGTTGTCCATTACTCCGGTTCCGCAGGCGATCAAGGGATGAACGCGAACCGGGTCATCAAATCGAAATCGAGTTTTTTGCGAATTCTGACGGTGTTTAAGTGGCACTCGGTTCCGTTTGGCGGCAGCATCGGGGAACCGCTTCGCAGACAAACCTTGTAAGCCCTGCTTGTTTTGTGGTAACCCTTGCGTTACCTAATGGCGATGATCGAAGTTCAGGAATATGTCGATCCGGAGGGCCGCAGCCCGTATGCGAGATGGTTTGACGACCTCAACGCCCAGGCCGCTGCCA
>JAJECC010000007.1 GCA_022822205.1 Rhodospirillales bacterium
CCTTCGCCCGGCTCGTGCGCGTCAACCTCATGCATCGAAAGCGCATCGACCGCCTCCTCGAACCCAAAACACCGCCGCCCGGAAACTCAAACCAAATGGCAATCCAATGGACGTGAAAGTTAAACCGGACACCAGTGGGTCCTTGCCCGGTGATGACGATTTGCGGGTGAGTGAGGAGAGGGACGCAAATACGAGACTCCCCAAATCGAATACAGACCCTAGAACTGGACCTCGGCCACCGTATGTTTCATGAGGTTGCGCAGCACCTGGCGGGCCGTCTCGGCGCCCCGCCGGGAGACATCCAGCTCCCGGAAAATAAACCGAAAATCCCGGATCAACGTGAGCACGGCGCCGTTCGGCAGACGGCCGCGGAACGGTTTGCCTTCATTTGTGGTCAACGGGATGACCCGGCCATGGGCCTCGGGGGTGAGGATGCGAAAGCGCATCGATTTGCCTCCCCGGTCACGGACGCTGCCGTCGAGGGCCAGGGTCAGGCCGCGCACCTCCGGATGGGTCTCGATGGCGCGGGACCCGCTGAACGCCCGCACAACCAGATAATGCGCGGCGCAGTATTCGACATCCGGGAGATTGATGGTGCCGGCGGTCCAGGCCTCGCCGACGCCGATGGTCTCGGCGGCCGAGTGCACCAGCTGAAATGGCGACGGGGTCCCGCCATGACCGGCCTCGGCGCGGCTGATGCCGAGTACCGCGTGGAGAATGGCCGGCGCCCCAGTGTTCCGGGGGGTGTTCCGGGAGGTCTCCTCGCACGGCACCAAAGCGATGCTGAAGATGGTAATCGCGGCCCTGTCGAGACGTACCGGCCCCGTCGCGCTGTCGAACTCGACGCCGCTCAGGTCCGGGACCGGGTCTTTCCACGCCAATTTTATGACGATACCCGGGGTGGCGGGAGGTGGGTCCTGCTGGGCGGCCGCCGCCGCCGGAACCAATAGCCCGGCGGCCAGGATCAATGGGGCGAGACGCTTCAGGTGCCGCCCTTTCCCTTCAGGATGTCGGCGAGGTTCTCAAGGCCCGCCCGGCCGCCGTCATTGGGCTCGATGCGCCCGCCCTCTCCCGGCCGTCCGCCGAGCGTGGCGAAATCGGGCCGGCCGCCGCCACGGCGCGGCGGGCCAAATCCTCCGGGTCCGCCGGGTCCGCGCCGCCGCTCGCCGCGGGGGCCGCCGCCGCCCGGGCCGTCCCGGCGGTTGCCGCGGGCACTCGTGTCCCGGGGCGCGCGGGTATTGGCGTTGCCTTCCAGCTGCGGCTCACCGGCGTAGCAGGCCAGCGAATAGGGAAACCTCTCGGTGAAGAAATAGGCGTAGCCGCCGTCCGGCAGCTTCCTGCCGTTGCATTCGTCGAGATCGCCGTAGCCGGGCTCATAGCGATTGGCCTCCCAGGCGTTGGGCGTCCCGCCGATGAAACGATAGCTGGAGCGCAGCTTGACCTTGGCCTTGCAGTTGGGGGCCATGCAGATGAACGGGCTGACGATGGGATAGCCGTCAAAGGCGTAGCCCAGGACCTGGCCGACGGAACCGTTCCTGTCCACCACCAGGCAGTTCGGCCGGGCGTGATAGTGATAGAAACCGCGCGCCGTGTGGCCGTTGCAAAAATCGAGGATGCCGCGGGGCATGGGATCGCCCCATCCGTGCCTGGGCGATTCGTTGGCCGAGAAGATGGGGATGCCGTTGACCGCCACCCCGATCGGGCCCAGCAGCGGCACCCGCTCGCGCTCGCCGGCGGCAAGCCGCGGCTTGCGGGGAATGCGGTAGGTCTTGTTGCGCACCGCCATATCCGTGGGCGTGATCTGCACATATTCATAGTTGATGATCGAGTTGGTGCGGACGGTGATGAAATCATCGTCGCACGTCACGTCGAGCCTCGGGTTCTCGTAGCGGCCGTCGTGGCTGAACGCGGAAACGTCGACGAAGTGGCGCCGCTCCTGGCAGCCGTCGACGGCGCTCATCAGCTTGATGCCGGTTTGCGCCTGGGCCGGGCCGGACGGCCCGAGGAGCAGCATCGACGACGCGGCAATCGAAAACAAAGCGAATAATCTCAATGAATTGGGCATCTAAAATTCCTTTGCGGGAGATACCCGCGAAATAGCGGGCTCCCGTCGTCAAACGCAGTCTAACGGCGAATCCGTCGCCGGGCCAAGGCCGGAGACGTGATGGAATTCGCCGTCACCGCGGCCACAGGATCGCCTGGGTGCAGCGGAAATGAGCGATCGGTTTGTCGCCGCCTTCGGGCGTCACGACGCAGTCCCAGACCTGGGTGGTGCGGCCCCGGTGCACCGGCGTCGCCACGCCGGCGACCACGCCTTCGGTCACGGTGCCCGTGTGATTGGACTTGAGCTCGACGGTGGTGAAACTCGCCGCCCCCTCGGGCAGGCTGACGATGGTCGCGTAGCCGGTCAGCGTATCGGCGAGCGCCACCACGCTGGCCGCATGAAGAAAGCCGTTCGGCGCCAGCAATCCGTGACGGACCGGCATCCGTCCCTCGAAGCGGTCCGTATCCGCTCGCGTAATCTCCACGCCCACGGTTTCCGGCAGATGGTTCCTGCCGAATTCGTTGAACTCTTCGGGCGTGGTGAAGGTCCGGGGGTCGGCCCCCAATTTTTCCCAATGGCCGGTGGATTTCCGGTCACTCATCATAGCCCCCTCTTCCCCGGCCCCGCTCCCGCATCAGCCGGGCCTGATCCCGCTTCCATTCCCGCTCCTTGATCGACGCCCGCTTCTCGAACTTCCGCTTGCCCTTGGCGAGGCCGAGCTCGACTTTGGCAATGCCGCGGCGGTTGAAGTAGATCAGGAGCGGCACCAGGGTCATGCCCTCGCGGCTCACCGCACCCGTCAGCCGGCGCATTTCCTTCTTATGCACCAATAGCTTACGAGGGCGGCGGACCTCATGGGGCGTGGCCGCGGCGGGGTATTCCGAAATATGCGCGTTGACCAGATAGAGTTCGCCGCCGTCGTCGGAGGCATAGCTTTCCTCGATGCTGGCGCGGCCTTCGCGCAGCGACTTTACCTCGCTGCCGACCAGCTGGATTCCGGCCTCCAGGGTCTCCTCAATGAAATATTCGTGCCGCGCCTTGCGATTGCGGGCGGCGATATTTCCGGTGTCTTTGGGTTTCCTGGCCATGGGTCACGGGGCTCGCAGGGTCCCCGATCTCCCGGGCACCCGGTTCAGCGCGGTTGCGCGGCGCTCAATTCAGCAGGCCCGCGCTTCGGAGCGCGCCGGAGACCGCTTCCTTGCTGCTGTCGGCGATCTCGGTCAGCGGCTGGCGGGTCTCGCGGCCGCAGATTCCCAGCAGTTCGGCGGCGTACTTCACCGGTCCCGGGCTCGATTCACAGAACAGCGCCGAGTGGACCGGCATCAGCCGGGATTGCAGCGCCAGGGTCTTGGCGATGTCGCCGTCCCGCCATGCGCGCTGCATTTCGTAGCACTGGCGCGGCGCGATATTGGCGGTGACGGAGATGCACCCCTGCCCGCCGGCGGCCAGAAACGGCACCGCGGTCCCGTCCTCGCCGGACAGCTGAATGAAATCGGGTCCGGCGGCCAGCGCCGTCAGGATCGGCCGGTTCAGATCGCTGGTCGCGTCCTTGACGCCGCGGATATTGGGCAGCTTGGCCAACTCGGCCATGGTCTCGACGGTCATGTCGATGACGCTGCGAGGCGGAATGTTGTAGATGATGATCGGAATATCCACCGCGTCGTTCACCGCCTTGTAATGGGCGTGGAGCCCGGCCTGGGTCGGCTTGTTGTAATAGGGCGTGACGATCAGCGCCGCGTCGGCGCCGGCGTCCTTGGCATGCCGGGTCAGCTCGATGCATTCGGCGGTGGAGTTGGAGCCCGTTCCGGCGATCACCGGAACCCGGCCCGCCGTCTCCTCGATGCAGATTTCCACCACCCGGCGGTGTTCTTCATGGCTGAGGGTCGGCGATTCGCCCGTGGTGCCGCAGGGTACCAGGGCCTCGGTCCCTTCCTCGATCTGCCAATTGACGATTTTGCGGAACGACTCCTCGTCCACCGAACCGTTCCTGAACGGCGTGATCAGCGCCGTGATTGAGCCCTCGAACATGTTGCTCTCCCTAAGGATTTCAGGCGGAACATACTCCCGGCCGGTCGGCGGAGCAAGCAAGCGCGGCCGTCAGGGCACGGCGCCCGGGATGCGACAATTCCGGTTCGATGGGATGGATCGCTTGCCCGGCCGGGGCGACGCTCATAGAATCGACCCGACCTTGGGCAAATATGGGGACCCTCTTCTTGCGGAGGCTGGCTTTCGGTGTCGCGGTTCTGGCGGGCGCGCTGCTTTATGGCGGCGCTTACGCCGGTGAACCGACCCGACAGGAAATCAACGCGGCGAAAGAGGCGTTCAAGCTCGCCGAGCGGAGGAAGTGGCCCGAGGCGAAAAAGGCCGCCGCGGGCGTCTCGGACCCGTTGCTCGCCAAGATATTCCGCTGGCGCTATTACGCGGCCGCCGGTTCCGGCGCCGAATTCGGCGAGATCGCCGCCTTCATCAGGGCCAATCCCGATTGGCCGCGGCCCCGTATCCTGCGACGCCGGGCGGAGGAAGCCATGACCGCTGCCACGCCCGACGACGTGGTGATCGCCTGGTTCTCGGATCACCGGCCGATTACCTCCGATGGCGGCACCCGGCTGGCCGCCGCGCTGCTGCGCCGGGAACAGACCGGCAAGGCGAGGCAGGTCATCCGGGAAACCTGGATCAAGGGCAATTTCGGCGCACGGCAGGAACGCGGGTTCTACCGGGCGTTCCGGCGCCATCTGACCCGCGAGGATCATTTGGCGCGCCTGGACCGCCTGCTTTGGGCCGGCCGCTACTACCCGACACGCCGCATGTACCGGCGGGTTCACAAGGACTACCGGGCGCTTGCCGAAGCCCGATTGGCGCTTCGCCGCATGCAGGGCGGCGTGGATGGCGCGATCCGCCGGGTGCCGGCGGAACTGCGTCGGCACCCGGGCCTGGTTTACGAACGCCTTCGCTGGCGCCGCCGCAAGGGGCGCGATATGGATGCCCGCGCCCTGCTCGCCGATCCGCCGGACGATTTGATCCGTCCCGACATGTGGTGGCGGGAAAAATCCATCCTCGCCCGCCGGGCCCTCAGGTCCGGCCATGTCTCCGAGGCCTACGGCATGGCGCGGAGCCACTCGATGACATCGGGTGCGGGATTCCTCGATGGCGAATGGATGGCGGGATGGATCGCCACGCGCTTTTTGGGAGATCACGGCGCCGCGCTCAGGCACTTCACCACCGTCCATCACGAAGCCAACTACGCCATCAGCCGGGCCCGCGGCGCCTATTGGGCGGGCCGCGCCGCCGAACAACTCGGTGACGGCAAGCGGGCCGGTTTCTGGTTCCGGACGGCGGCGGACTATCCGATGACCTATTACGGCCAGCTTGCCGCCGCCCGCCACTATGGCGACGGCAATCTGCGCATGCCGCCGGAGCCCCATCGGGACGTGGTCGAGAACGGGGGGTTCCTGGATCATGAGCTGGTCGTTGCCGTGCACCGGCTGACCGAAGCCGGCTTGCCGGGTGAGATCGATCCGTTTATCCGCAGACTGAACGAACTCGGCCGGACGCCCGGATGGCGGGCACAGGTGGCGGCGCTGGCGCGGGATCGCGGCCGCCGCGACTTGGCGGTGCTGGCGGCCAAAAAGGCCATCCGCGAAGGCGTCAACCTCGCCGGCGCCGGGTTCCCGCGCCTGGATGCGCAATTGCGCCCGGGCCTGGAAGGTCCGCTGGTGCACGCTGTGATCCGTCAGGAAAGCGCGTTCAACCACGAGGCTGTCAGCCGCGCCGGGGCACGGGGCCTGATGCAACTCATGCCGGCGACGGCGAAGCGCGTGGCGCGGCAGTTGGCGGTGCCTTACAGGCCGGGCAAGTTGACCCGCGACATCGGCTATAACCTGAATATCGGCCAGAAATACCTCGCCGACATGATCGCGAAGTTCGACGGTTCCTACATCCTGGCCCTGGCGGCCTATAACGCCGGGCCCAACCGCGTCCGGCGGTGGGTCCGCGAGTACGGCGACCCCGGCGACCCCGCGGTCGATCCCATCGACTGGGTGGAGATGATCCCCATTAGCGAGACCCGCAATTACGTCCAGCGGGTGATGGAAAATCTCCACGTTTACCGGGCCCGCCTCGCGGACGAGGAATTGGCGTTCAATCCCGAAGACGACCTCCGCCGCTGAGCCTGTCCGTTGATACCCGCACCGCCATTCACCGCCCCGACGCGAGCCGATATTCTGGCCGCGGCCGGCCGCCTGGACGGGGTGGCGGTGCGCACCCCGCTGCTGGAATCCGACCGTCTCAACGACCGGCTGGGGGGCAGGGTCCTGCTCAAGGCCGAGTGCCTGCAGCGGACCGGCTCGTTCAAATTTCGCGGGGCCTACAATTTTCTTTCCCGGCTGGAGGACGACGAAATGGCCAAGGGCGTGGTCGCCTATTCCTCCGGCAATCACGCCCAGGGCGTGGCCCGGGCGGCACGGTTGCTGGGAATCCCGGCGACTATCGTCATGCCGTCGAACGCGCCGGGGATCAAGATCGCCAACACCAAATCCGATGGCGCCGAGGTCGTGCTCTATGAGCGTTCGGACGGCAACCGGGCGCAGGTGGCGGGGGCCATCGTCGAGGAGACCGGCGGCGTCCTCGTCCCGCCTTTCGATCATCCCTGGATCATGGCGGGCCAGGGAACCGTCGGCCTGGAGGTTGCGGATCAGATGGCCGCGCTCGGCATCGAGCCCGACCTGATGATCGTGCCGACCAGCGGGGGCGGCCTGATCGGCGGCTGCGCGCTGGCGCTCGAGGAGCCCTATCCCGACCTTGCGGTCCACACGGTAGAGCCGGACGGATATGACGACACCGCCCTGTCCCTGGCGGCGGGCGAGCGGGTCGAGATAACGCCCCCCGGCCCTTCGATCTGCGATGCGCTGCTGCTGGAAATCCCGGGCGCCCTCACCTTCGAAGTCAACAGGAGCCGTCTGGGCCCCGGTTACGGCGTCAGCGATGCCGAGGCCGGTGCGGCGGTGGCCGCGGCCTTCTACGATCTCAAGATCGTCCTTGAACCGAGCGGAGCGACGCCGCTGGCCGTTCTGCTGTCCGGCAAGGAAAAGCTCGATGGCCGCACCGCCGTGCTTGTGGGCTCCGGCGGCAACGTGGACCCCGGGCTGTTCAAACAGCTGCTGGACTGAGTTATTCGGCGGCGGCTTCGGCGGGTTCCCGGCGCTGTGGCGCCGCCTCGGCTGTGGCGTTGCCCTTGACGATACCGATCCCGCCGCCGGCGTCCTTTTTGCCGGCGGTCCCGGCCTCGATGTGACGGCAGTGGGCTTCGAGGTAAGCCCCCTGCTCGATCGCCAGGCTCTCATGCAGGATATCGCCGAGCACATGGGCCGTCTTGGCAAGCGACACCGCCCGGGCGTGGATTTGACCGGTCACCCGGCCATGGACCCGGCAGGTGCCGGCGACGATTTTGCCGTTGACCTGGGCGGTTTCGCCGACCACCAGCACATCGGTTTGGATATCGCCTTCCACGATACCGTCGATCTGGATCTCGCCGGAACAGACGAGGTTACCGACGATCTTGAGGTCGGTCGAAAGAATGGACGGCGGCACGGATGTCTTGGGCACGGGCGCCTTTCGGAGTCCCTCGTCCCGGCTACCTTTGGAAAACATATCTGCCAGCCTTGATAAATTTCCAGGGATTCCGGGGCCTGCCGTTCACATGAACTTCGTAGTGCAGGTGAGGCCCGGTGCTGCGGCCCGAATTTCCCAGAAGCCCGATCTTGTGGCGATACTCCACTTTTTGCCCCTTTTTCACAAGAATCTTGTGGAGATGGCCATATCGGGTCTCGAGGCCCTGCCCGTGGTCGACAACCACCAAACGGCCATAACGGCCCTTGTATCCGGCAAAGGTCACGGTTCCGGCCGCGGTGGCGTAAATCGGCGCCCTGAGGCGGCTGGTCATGTCGGTACCGTAATGCATGGCCCAGCGTCGGTTGATGGGGTCGCGGCGTTTTCCGTAGTGGCTGGAGACCGAATAGAAGTCGAGGGGCGGCTGCAGCGGCAATTGGTACGCCAATTCCTGCAGGTCATCCCAGCGGGCGAGTTTCGAATCCAGTGTCTCCAGGTCGGCTTTGAGGCGCAGTGCCGGTTCGTTGTCCGGTGTTGCCGGGATGACCGGCCCGCCCTGCCCGTTTGGCTCCTCAATATCGGCGCGGGCCAGGAGTCTCTCGACATTGAGGCCGGTGCGCGCCAGAACGTTCTCGATACTCTCGATGTTCTCGGTCGTGGTCTTGGTCAGGCGGGCGACGATATCCTTTTCTGATTCATGGAGGTCGGCGAGTTTGCCCTCGAGGTCGTCGACCATACCTTGCAGCCGTTTGCCCTCGGCCCGGGCTTCGTCACGGTCGTTGATCGCCCGCTCCAGGTCCGTGGCGACGACATTCAAATTGCCCATGAGTTCGAAGTTATGGGTGTTGAGCGAGTGCATCTCCCGTTCAATTTCACCCAGCCGCGATTTGAGGGCTTCGCGCATGGCGACCACCTGCCGGTGCTTGCTTTCCCGGTCTTCCCGTCTGGTCTCCGCCGACTTCAGGGTTTTCTGGAGGGTCTCATTGGTCTCCACCAGATTCAGCATCTGACCGTGGTTTTTGTCGAGCTCGCGAGTCAGGGCCGAGACTTTGTTCTGATAGCCGGAAACCTCGTTCAGGAGGCTGCGGTAGGACAGCCGGCCCTTAAGGATTTCATTGTCCTTGGCGGCAATGATGTCGTCGTGGAAGACGTAGCTCACCGTGGCGAAGGCGGCCCAGCCGCCGAAGATGGCCAGCACCGCTGCGGCGCTTAACTGGAGACCGCTCGAAATACGGAAGAACCGGATCCGGGTGTCGGTCCGGAGCATGATTTCACGCCGAGGGAAGACCCGGCGCATCAACGCCGTCGCCGAACGGCCGTATTCGGCCAATCTCGAACCCTCAGGCTGCCCCATGACCCCCTCTTTTCACCCCAAGTCTGGTCTAAATCTCGTCGATCGAAGTACGATCCGGCGGGCTTTCCGACACTATCCGCGCCCTGATTTCGTTGCAAGGAATATCAGCCGGTTGCCGCGCATTCCGGTCAGGTGGTTCAATTTGGCCGGAAGCTGCTCTAGTCTCTCACCGGCAATGGGAGAGGCCGAAGTGAGTATCGCCAGGTTGATATCGACATGGTTTGGGGTCGGGTTGCTGCCGAAGGCGCCGGGCACTTGGGGCTCGCTGGCCGCGTTGCCCTTTGCCTGGTTCATATGTTCCTACGGCGGTTATCAGATTCTGTTGCTGGCGACCGCCGGTATATTTGCTGCCGGGGTCTGGATGTCGGGAATCGCGGCGGCGGAAAGCGGCGCCGAAGACCCGGGCGAGGTGGTGATCGATGAAGTGGCCGGCCAATGGCTGACGCTCGTCGTCGTGCCGCCGGATTTTCTGCTCTACGCGGCGGGCTTCGTGCTGTTCCGGGTGTTCGATATCTGGAAGCCCTGGCCGGTCTCATGGGCCGACCGGAATTTAAAGGGCGGCCTCGGCATTATGGCGGATGACGTCTTGGCCGGCGTGTATGCGGCGGTCATACTCTTTGCGCTAAAGACCTGGCTGGAAACCCTATGACCTTTCCCAAGGCAATCGTCGACGCGGCGCAGGCGGTCATCGACCGGGCGACGGCCCGGAACCTCAAAATCGGCACCGTCGAATCGTGCACCGGCGGCCTGATCGGCGGCGCGCTGACCTCGGTTTCGGGATCGTCGTCGGCCGTCGAGCGGGGGTTCATCACCTATTCCAACGAGGCCAAGAACGAAATCGTCGGCGTGCCCCTGGAGACCATCATCAAGCATGGTGCGGTAAGTGACCCGACGGCGCGCGCCATGGCCGAGGGCGCGTTGAACGCGGCGCCGCTGGACGCGGCGGTGGCGGTGACCGGGATTGCCGGCCCCGGCGGCGGTACCCCCGAAAAGCCGGTGGGGCTGGTCTATATGGGCGCCTCGCGGAAGGGGCGCGACACGCTGGTTGCCCGCGAGGTTTTTCCGGGCGGCCGGGACGCGGTCCGCGAAGCGGCCGTGCTGGCCGCGCTGGACCTGCTGCTCAAGCAATTGGACTGATCAAAGGAGGATGAAGAGATGACCGAACGCACCCGCCCGCCCTTCCGGGCAGATCAGGTCGGCAGCCTCCTCCGCCCCGCGCGGCTGGCCGAGACCCGGCAAAAATACGCGGACGGCGGCGTGTCCGCGGATGAGCGCAAGGCCGTCGAAGACGAATGTATCCGGGATGCCGTCGCCAGGCAGGAGGCCGTCGGCCTCCGGGCGGTGACCGACGGCGAATTTCGCCGCAATTCGTGGAATTTCGACTTTCTCTCCGGGCTCGGCGGCTTCGAACTGGTCGAGGAATCCCAGGGGCCCGCATTCTCCGGCGGTTACAGGCCGCAGTCCCTGAAAGTGACCGGCAAGGTGGACAATCCGGACGGCGTCATGGTCGACCACTTCACCTTTCTCAATGGTTCCGCCGGCGTGACCGCCAAGATGTGCATCCCCTCCCCCTCCCTCGCCTATCATCGGGGCGGCCGGGCGCTGATCGACGAGACGGTCTATCCCGACCTGGATGCCTATTGGGACGACGTCTGGGCCGCCTACAAGCGGGAGATCGCCCTGATGGCGGAGGCCGGCTGCACCTACCTCCAGCTCGACGACACCACTTTCGCCATGTTGTGCGATCCCCGCTACCGCCAGGCGATGGCCGACCGCGGCGACGATGCGGACGACCTGGTGGCGCTCTATGCGAAAGGCATCAACGCGGTCATCGCCGACAGGCCCGACAACATGGCGATCACGGTTCACATGTGTCGGGGCAATTTCCAGAGCACCTGGATTGCCGAAGGCGGCTATGAGCCGGTGGCCGAGAAGATGTTCTCGGAGGTGGATGTGGACGGTTTCTTCATGGAATGGGATTCGGACCGGGCCGGCGGTTTCGAGCCGCTGCGCTTCGTCCGCGACGGCCAGGTCGTGGTGGTTGGACTGATCACCTCCAAGACACCCGAGTTGGAGAGCAAGGACGAGCTCAAGCGACGGATGGACGAGGCGGCGCGGTACGTGCCCCTCGATCGTCTATGCCTCAGTCCCCAATGCGGGTTCGCCAGCACCCACGAGGGCAACAAGCTCACCGAAGACGAGCAGTGGCGGAAGCTGGAACTGGTGGTCGAGACCGCGGGCGAAATCTGGGGCGACGCCTGAGCGTTAGTCGAGTCCCAGTTCCTCGCGGAACCGGGCTTTCCACTCGTCGAATTTCTCGGCGGTGGTCTCCTTCTCCAGGAGCGCCAGCGTATCCTCGGCGATCTCTTCTTCCGTCTTGTCGAGATCGATGGGCTCGGCGAAGGGCTGCCTGCAATGCCAGGGCGTATCGACGAACACTTCCGCCATGTTGCCCTCCGGGTCCTTGAAATAGACCGACCAGGCGTTGCCGTGGGTTCTGGGCGACACGTCGGAGGCGCCGGGGTGATCCTTGACCCGCCGGTAGACTTCCTTGACCTGGGCGAGGCTGTCGACCCGGAACGCCATGTGATTGAAGTGCTTTTTGCCGATCTCCGTCTCCCGGCCCCGCACCATGAGCATCTGATGGTGGTTGTCGGGGTCGGCGGAGAGAAAGCAGATGCGGTCGTCGTCGGCCCGGTCGGTGACTTTCAGTCCCACGACGCCGGTATAGAAGTCGACCATGGCCGGCATGTCATAGACGTGAAAGCCAGCGTGGCTGAGGGTCATTTTTCCGGGCATCCCGTGCTCCCCGTTTCTCTCCGATGACCTCTACTTACCATAAACCTGATCGGCGCGCTCTTCAAAGGCACCGACCATGATCCGGACCGCCCTTTCGAATACCGCCCCGATCATCTTCTGCAGCAGTCTGGAACGAAACTCGAAGTCGACATAGAAGTCGACGATGCACGTGCCGTCCGGCTGTTCCATGAATATCCAGTGATTATTCAGATATTTGAACGGCCCCTCATGGTAGCTCACGTCGATCCGGTCGGGACGGGTGAGTTCCACCCGCGAGGTGAAGCGTTCACGGAACATCTTGTAGCCGATGACCATGTCGGCGACGAGGACGTTGCCCTCCCGCGAGCGGATGCGGGTGCCGACGCACCACGGCAGGAACTCGGGGTATTTCTCGATGTCGGCGACCAGATTGAACATCTGATCCGGCGCGTACGGCAGCGGTTTTTGTTCTGCGTGGGTGGGCATTTGGCCCGGCTTATAGACCGATTCTCAGGCTTCAGCCAGCTTGGCGAGGCGGGCGGCGCGGAGCTGCCTGAAGTCGTCGTCCGCGTGATAGGAAGACCGGGTCAACGGCGTCGCCGATACCTTCAGGAACCCCTTGGCGAGCGCAATGGCGCCGTACTCCTCGAACTCCTCCGGGGGGACGAACCGGTCGACGGGCGCATGCTTGGGCGTCGGCTGCAGGTACTGGCCGATGGTCAGGAAATCCACATCCGCCGAGCGCAGGTCGTCCATTACCTGGAGAACCTCGTTCCGCTCCTCGCCCAGCCCCACCATGATGCCGGACTTGGTGAAGATCCCGGGATCGATTCGCTTGATCGTGTCCAGCAACTTCAAGGAATGGAAATACCGCGCGCCCGGCCTGATGGTTGGATAGAGCCGCGGCACGGTCTCGAGGTTGTGGTTGTAGACATCGGGCTTGGCGGCGGCGACGGCCTCGATGGCGCCGTCCTTGTCGCGGAAATCGGGCGTGAGGATTTCGACCGTCGTGTCCGGGGCCATCTCGCGCAGCTTGTCGAGACAGGCGACGAACTGGGAAGCGCCGCCGTCGTCCAGATCGTCCCGGTCCACCGAGGTGATCACCATGTGCTTGAGGCCGGTCACGGTCGCCATGATGGCGACGTTCTCGGGCTCCAGGGGATCGACGGCATCGGGCTTGCCGGTCGCCACGTTGCAGAACGCGCAGGCCCGGGTGCAGATTTCGCCCAGTATCATCACCGTCGCATGCTTCTGGGCCCAGCATTCGCCGATGTTGGGGCATGCGGCTTCCTCGCAGACGGTGGCGAGGTTGAGCTCCCGCATCAGCCGCCTGGTCTCGCCGTATGCCTTCGAGGTCGGCGCCTTCACCCGGATCCACGCCGGCTTCCGGGGGCTCGGCTGGTCCGGATTGTTGCGCTTCTCCGGGTGGCGGTATTTCCTGACCTGGTTCATCTCAGATGTTTACGTCGTATCTCACCCATCGGGTCACGGGCGTTATCCTATCATAGAGCATGCGGGCGGTCTCGTTGTCGTCTGCCGTCATCCAGTAGACCCGGTGCCAGTCATGCCCTTTGGCCATGTCGATCAGCGCCTCGATCAATGCCCGGCCGGCCCCCTGCCCGCGCGCCGCGGAGTCCACGTAGAGGTCCTCCAGGTAGCAGACCGGGCGCAACGACCATGTATTCGCGTGCAGGACGTAGTTCAAGATGCCGGCCACCTCGCCGCCAGCCTCGGCCACCAGTCCCCAGACGGCGGACTCCCGGTTCATCAGGCGCTCCCAGGTATGGGCGGTGACCTCGTCGGACAATTCGGTCTCGTAGAATTCGAGGTAGCCGGCCCAAAGCCGGCGCCAGTCCTCCTTGTCCCGCTCGGCGAGCGGACGCACATTCACGGGTTTCGCGTTCATCAGAAATGGATCACCCGGCCGTAGGCGTCGAGGACCGCCTCGTGCATCATCTCGGACAGCGTCGGGTGCGGGAACACCGAATGCATCAACTCGGCCTCGGTGGTCTCCAGGGTCTTGGCGATGCCGTAGCCCTGGATCAGTTCGGTCACCTCGGCGCCCACCATGTGCGCGCCCAGCAGCTCGCCGGTCCCGGCGTCGAACACGGTCTTGACCAATCCCTCCGGCTCGCCCAGCGCAATGGCCTTGCCGTTGCCCTGGAACGGGAATTTGCCGACCTTGACCTCATGGCCCCGTTCCCTGGCGGCGGCTTCCGTGAGGCCGACGCTCGCCACCTGCGGCGTGCAGTAGGTGCAGCCCGGGATGCGCGACGTATCCAGCGGGTGCACGTCGTTCGCCCCGGCGATCTTCTCGACGCAGATGATGCCTTCGTGGCTGGCCTTGTGGGCAAGCCAGGGCGGGCCGGTGACGTCGCCGATGGCGTAGATTCCGGGCTCGCCCGTCGCGCTCCACTCGTCGACGGCGATGTGGGATTTCTCGACCTGCACCTTGGTGCCTTCGAGGCCGATATCCTCCACATTGCCGACGATGCCGACCGCCAATATCACCCGGTCGACGGTGAGGTCGGTTGATTTGCCGTCCGCCTCGATGGTGGCGGTGACGTTGTCCTTGCCTTTCTTCAGCGCCTTCACCGTCGCGGACGTCATGATGTTCATGCCCTGGGCCTTGAAGGCCTTTTCGGCGAAATCGGAGATTTCCTCATCCTCCACCGGCAGTATCCGGGGCAGCACCTCGACCACGGTCACCTCGGCGCCGAGGGTCTTGTAGAAGCTCGCGAACTCGATGCCGATGGCGCCGGAGCCGACCACCAGGAGAGACTTGGGCATCTCTTCGGGGACCATGGCTTCCTTGTAGGTCCAGATCAGTTCGCCGTCGGGCTCGAGGCCCGGCAGGGTCCGGGCCCGGGCGCCGGTCGCCAGGATGATGTGTTTGGCGGTGAGATCGGCGATCTTCTTGCCGCCGGCCGAGACCTCCAGCTTGCCTTTGCCGGCCAGCCTGCCGTGGCCGTCGAAGACCGCGACCTTGTTCTTCTTCAACAGGTGCGCGACGCCGCCCGACAGCCGGCGCGCCACCCGGCGCGAGCGCTTGACGATCTTTTCCATGTCGAAGGAGACGCCCTCGACCTTGAGGCCGAACTCGTCGGCCCGCTCCATCAGGTGATAGACCTCGGAGGTCCTGAGCAGCGCCTTGGTCGGGATGCAGCCCCAGTTGAGGCAGATGCCGCCCAGATGCTCCCGCTCCACGCAGGCCGCCTTCATGCCAAGCTGCGCGGCGCGGATGGCGGTCACGTAGCCGCCCGGCCCGCCGCCGACGACGATCACGTCGAAGTTTGTTTCGGTTGGTTGATCCGCCATCGTGACCCCCTACAGCAGCATGGCCAGCGGGTCCTCGATGAGGACCTTGAAGGCCTGGAGCCATTCGGCGCCGAGCGCACCGTCGACCACCCGGTGGTCGGTGGACAGCGTCACGCTCATCATGGTCGCGGTGGTGAGCGCGCCGTCCCGGACCACGGGCCGCTGCTCGCCGGCGCCGACGGCCAGGATGCTGGATTGGGGCGGGTTGATGATCGCCGCGAATTCCTTCACCCCGTACATGCCCAGATTGGAGATGGTGAAGCCGCCGCCCTGGAATTCGTCGGGGCTGAGCTTGCCTTCCCGGGCGCGGGCGGCCAAATCCTTCATCTCGTTGGAAATGACGGCGAGGCCCTTTTGGTCCGCGTTGCGCACGATGGGCGTGATCAGGCCGCCGTCGATTGCGACGGCCACCGAGATGTCGATGTCGTTGTAGAGCCGCATGGCCTCGTCGGTCCAGGACGCGTTGACGTCGGGGACCTTCTTCATGGCGAACGCGGCCGCGCGGATGATGAAGTCGTTGACCGAGATCTTGTAGTCCTCGCCGGTCGCCTCGGCCCGCGCGTTCAGGTCCTTGCGCATGGCCAGCAGCTTGTCGATTTCGCACTCCATGGTGACGTAGAAGTGGGGCACCGTCTGCTTGGATTCCTGCAGGCGCCTGGCGATCGTCTTGCGCATGTTGTTGTGCGGCACCTCGGTGTAACCGCCGGCCACCACGGGCAATTGCGCGGGCGCCGGCGCGGCCGGCGCCGGCGGGGCGGCGGATGGAGCCGCGGCGGGAGCGGCGACGCCGCCGGCTATGGCCGCGTCCACGTCCCGTTTCACCACCCGGCCATGGGGACCGGAGCCGGATATGGCGCCGATGTCGATGCCGGCGTCCGCGGCGATGCGTCTGGCGAGCGGGCTGGCGAACACGCGGGCGCCGTTCGACTTCGGCGCGGCGGGCGCGGGCTGGGGCGCTGCCGCGGGTTCAGATGCCGGAGGCGCTTCCTGCGTTGGCGCGGGTTCGGGTGGCGCCGCGGGCGCGGGCGACGCAGATGCCGGGGCGGCGGCCTCCGCGGCGGCTGCATCCTCGCCCTCTTCCAGCATCACCGCGATCAGCGTGTTGACGGCGATGTTCTCCGAACCCTCGGCGGCGATGATCTTGCCGAGCACGCCCTCATCGACGGCTTCCAGCTCCATGGTCGCCTTGTCGGTTTCGATCTCGGCCAGGAGATCGCCGGAGGAGACCTCGTCGCCCTCCTTCTTGTGCCACTTGGCGATATTGCCCTCGGTCATGGTCGGCGACAGGGCGGGCATGAGGATCTGAATTGTCATTTCCCGCTCCCCTTACGCGTAGCAGACGTCTTTGGCCGCTTGGACGACCTTGGCGACGTCGGGCAGGTACATGGCTTCCAGGTTCTTGGCGTAGGGCATGGGCACGTCCTCGCCGCAGACCCGTTTGACCGGCGCATCCAGATAGTCGAAGGCGTGTTCCATCATGAGCGCGGCGATTTCGGAGCCGATGCCGGCGAACGCCCAGCCCTCCTCCACGTTGACGATGCGGTTGGTCTTCCTGACGCTTTCCGCCACCGTCCCGGCATCGAAGGGGCGCAGCGAGCGGAGATTGATCACCTCCGCATCGATCCCTTCCGCCGCCAACGCTTCCGCCGCTTCCATGACGACGTTCATCATCAGGGAGAACGAGGTGATGGTGACGTCGGCGCCGGGCCGTTCGATCTTCGCCTTGCCGATCGGCACCACGAAATCGGGATCGGTCGGCACCTCGAAGGACTGGCCGTAGAGGATTTCGTTCTCCAGCACGATCACCGGGTTGGGATCGCGAATCGCCGACTTCAGGAGCCCCTTGGCGTCGGCCCCGGACCACGGCGAGACCACCTTGAGGCCCGGCACGTGGGCATACCAGCTGGCAAAACACTGGGAATGCTGGGCGGCGACGCCGGCGGCCGCGCCGTTGGGACCGCGCAGGACCATCGGCGCGCCCATCTGGCCGCCGGACATGTAGAGGGTCTTGGCCGCCGAGTTGATGATGTGGTCCATGGCCTGCATGGCGAAGTTGAAGGTCATGAACTCGACAATCGGCCTCAAGCCCCCGAAGGCGGCGCCGACGCCGAGGCCGGTGAAGCCGTGCTCGGTGATCGGCGTATCGATCACCCGCTTGGCGCCGAACTCTTCCAGCAGCCCCTGGGAGACCTTGTAGGCGCCCTGGTATTCGGCCACCTCCTCGCCCATCAGGAAGACGTTGTCGTCGTCCCGCATTTCCTCGGCCATGGCGTCGCGCAACGCCTCGCGGACCGTGAGGGTCTGGGTCTCGCCGGTATATTCGGGCTCGGCGGGCGCCGGGGTTGGCGCGGCTGCCGGTGCCTCTTCAGGGCCGGAAGCCGCGTCCGGTTCCGGTACGGCTTCGACGGGCGCCGGTTCCGGGGCGGCGGCCGCGGCATCGATGGCGGATGCGTCTTCGCCATCGGCGAGCAGGACGGCGATGGGCGTGTTGACGGCGATGTTCTCCGTACCCTCCGAGGCGATGATCCTGCCCAGGATGCCTTCGTCGACGGCTTCGAGCTCCATGGTCGCCTTGTCGGTCTCGATTTCGGCCAGGAGATCGCCGGACGAGACCGCGTCGCCTTCCCGTTTATGCCATTTGGCGATGTTGCCCTCGGTCATGGTCGGCGACAGGGCGGGCATGAGAATTTGAGTAGCCATTTCCCGTTCCTCCCCTAGGCGTCGACCAGAACGTCGGTATAAAGCTCGGACGGATCCGGTTCCGGCGACTGCTGGGCGAACTCGGCGGCTTCGGTAATGATCGCCTTGATTTCCGCGTCCACGGCTTTCAGTTCCTCCTCGGTCGCGTACTCGTTGTCGAGCAATGTCTGCGCGATTCGGTCGATGGGGTCCTGCTCGGCCCGGACCTTGGACACCTCTTCGCGGGTCCGGTATTTGGCCGGATCGGACATGGAATGGCCGCGATACCGGTAGGTCAGCATGCCGAGGATATAAGGGCCCTTGCCGCTCCGGACGTGCTTCAGCGCCTTCTCCGCCGCGGCGCGGACGGCGGCCACGTCCATCCCGTCCACCCGTTCGCCGGGGATGCCGAACGCCTCGCCGCGGGCATAGAGTTCCTGGGTCGATGCGGCGCGGGCGACCGAGGTGCCCATGCCGTATCGGTTGTTTTCGAGCACATAACAGACCGGCAGTTTCCACAGGGCCGCCATATTGAAACTCTCATAGACCTGGCCCTGGTTGGCGGCGCCGTCGCCGTAGTAGGTCATGCAGACCCCGCCGTCTTCCTTGTACTTGTGCGCGAATCCGAGGCCGGTGCCGATGGGAACCTGGGCCGCGACGATACCGTGACCGCCGAAGAAATTCTTTTCCCGGCTGAACATGTGCATGGAACCGCCCTTGCCATGGGAATACCCGGTGCCGCGGCCGGTGAGTTCGGCCATGACGCCCTTGGGATCCATCCCGCAGGCCAGCATATGGCCGTGATCCCGGTAGCTGGTGACGACCGTGTCGACATCGGTGTCGGCGGCGGCCTGCATGCCGACGACGACCGCCTCCTGGCCGATATAGAGGTGACAGAATCCCTGGATCAGCCCCATGCCGTAGAGTTGCCCCGCCTTCTCCTCGAAACGGCGGATCAGCAGCATTTCCCGATGAAATTCAAGGAGTTCTTCCGGGGTGGCCTTGGGCTTCGGGGCGGCTCGTTTGCGGGGTTTTCGCTTTGCGGCTGTCGCCATATGGGGTCACTCCTCCCTCGGGAATCCGCCATAATCGCGGGAATATTGGCCTACGATGAGGTCAAAAGCGGCACAAATCGAGGCTGAATTTGACGGCAAAGGCTTTGTAAAGCAACAAGTTTTTCTAAATTACCTTGTTTTTAGTTAAATTAAATTTTGGGAGGTTTGATTCGTGCGGTTTCGGCGCGAAATCGCGCAATTATCTACCTGCCGCTCAGCTTGTGGGAAGGCGGCAGCGGCGCCAGCTCTCGGCCGGCCGCGAACCGCGAACGAGTTCCATGTCATCATCGCTGAATATGGTCATGACCACCTTGTCGCCGGCGCCGGGCTCACCCGCCGGCACCACGTATTCGAAACCGTGGCGGTCATAGATGCCTTCCATGCGGGTGCCGTACGGCGTCACCAGCTTGGGGCCGTCGATGGAGAGTTTTTGCCCCGTGGCGTTACACCAATTGCCGTCAATGGCGTCGGCGTGAGCGTTGGCCGGCCACAACACCGCCCCGAGGAGCAACAGGAGCGGAAGCCGCCAAGCGTGGCGCGCGGGCATCGGTTCCTCCTACTTTTCGGCGAACTCCTCGTCCTTGGAGCCGATATTGCTCAATTCCCCCTGGTCCTGGGGAAACGAATCCTGGAGGCGGAACCCGGTGGCCTCCTCGAACTCGTCCTTCACCCATTGGGGCTGCCCGGCCTGGAAGGGGAACCGCCGATAGGTGCCGCCGATGGGGCTGTCGGCATTCTCCAGGATTTCCTCGGTCGAGAGGCCATCCCTGAAATATTTTTTGCCGATGATCGGCAGTTCGATGCAGCCGTTTTCGTTAGGGTTGCGGACGATAGCCTTGGGGTCTTCGCCTTTCTTGATCCGTTCGATGTCATCCATGTAGCGCTTGCGGATCATGCCGACGCCCTTGTCGCTGAGCCCCAGATGCTCCTTGGTGCGGTCGGCGACGGTGCCCTGCCCGACCCAGGCGATGAAATCCTGGTTCATGACATGGGTCGAGATCCACCGTCCGGTCTCTTCGTCCTTGATCGGGCTCTTCCAGACGGGAATACGCTCCTGGACATAGGGTTCCTTGTCGGTCGGCACGCGGGCGAAGAACCAGCCGACGCTCAGGGTATTTTCGTCGTCGATGGGCACCCGCCATTCGAAATGCTCACCGGTAAACAGGCAGTTGGGCCACAGACACGTACGGCCTACGGTCCACAAGGGATGTTCCTCGTCGGTGTCTTCGCGGATGCGGAGATAGCGGAAACCATAATCGAATTCGTCGAAATCCACCTTGATGTGCTTCGGTGAATATGGGCCGGTCTCGCCCTTCAGCCGGATCGACCAGTTGGCGTGCATCCACTCGAAGTGGATGGGATCGATGGAGTTCTCCTGGCACTGGAACCAGTTGCAGGGAACCTCGGAAAGAACGATCTGAACGAAACCGTTTTCCCAGGTGAAGGGCTCCCACGTCGGGACCAGCGGCGCCGGCTCCGGGCCCATATAGGCCCACAGCAGCCCGCCTTTTTCCTCGACGGGATAGGCCTTGAGCTTGACCTGTTTTCTCAGCTTGCCCGAGGAATCGACCGTGTCTTCATAGGGCTGCTCGATGCAGTTCCCTTTCTGGTCGTAACACCAGCCATGGTAATTGCAGCGGATGCCCGTCTCCTCGACGAACCCGTAGGAAAGATCGGCCCGCCGGTGCGCGCAGTGACGGTCGGTGAGACCGTAGTTTCCGCTCAAATCCTTGTAGAGGACCAGGTCTTCGCCCATCAGCCGGACCGGCTTGGTGGCCGTTTCGTCGAACTCCGAGACTGCCGCGATGGGCATCCAATACCGGCGCAGCAGATCGCCCATGGGCGTCCCTTCGCCGATCTCGGTGAATAGCTTGTTGCTCTCGGCTGTCAGCATGATCTTTCCCCTGTCCAGGCTTTTTGCCGGCCTCAGCTTAGCGCCCGAACAGGCAGGCTGTCCAATGCCGGACGTCCCCTTGTGCGGCGTTCGGACGGTCTAATTTGCGGACTGGATGGCATCGATTTGCCGTATGAATTCCGCCTTGGCGCCGCCGTCCATGAATGAGGCCTCGAGGCTGTTCCTGGCAATCAACGCCAACCGCGCCTCGTCGAGGGTCAAGGCTTGGGCGGTCTGGAGAAAATTCCCGGCGATGTATCCGCCGAAATAGGCAGGGTCATCGGAATTGATGGTCACTTTGACGCCGGCGTCCAACAGCCGCTTCAGCGGATGGTCCTGCAAGGAGTCCACTGCCTTCAACGCGACGTTGGAGAGGGGGCACACGGTCAGCGGCGTGCCGGCCCGGGCGAGGCGCGCCATCAGGTCCCGGTCATTGACCGCCGCGATGCCGTGATCGATGCGGTCGACATTCAGCAAATCCAACGTGTCGCGGACCGCCGAGGCCGGCCCCTCCTCCCCCGCATGAGCCACCCGCTTGAGGCCGCGCTCCCCCGCCATGGCGAAGACCCGGGCGAATTTCTCCGGCGGATTACCGATTTCCGCGGAATCGAGACCGATCCCGATGATCCGGCCGTCATCGAAATAAGCCGCCGCCCGGTTGAACGTTTCGATGGCCGAGGCTTGGCTCAGATCGCGCAGGAAGCACATGATCAGTCGGGTGGTCGCGCCGGTTTCCCTCTCTCCCGCCGAAAGGCCCGCGAGAATGCCCTCGGTCACCTCGTCGAAGCCGATGTTCCGGGCCGTATGGGCCTGGGGGTCGAAAAACACCTCCGCATGCACCACGCCGTCGGCGGCGGCACGGCGGAGATAGGCCAGGGTCAGTTCCTCGAAGTCCTCGCCGCGGCACAGCACACTCATCCCGGCGTAATAGAGATCGAGAAAATCCTGGAGGGAGCCGTAGTCATAAGCCGGCCTGACGTCATCCGGGTGGCTGTACGGAATCTCCACCTTGTTGCGTTCGGCGAGGGCCAGCATCATCTCGGGCTCCAGGCTGCCTTCGAGATGCAGATGAAGCTCGGCTTTCGGCAAGGAAACGATGTAGTCGAGAAGCGGCTCGGTCATTTCCGCATTGAACCCGTTTGCGCGCGGCCTGAAAACCGTGGAGTGGATGGGCGGTCGGGGAACGCCGCTCATCAGGTCCGGTCGGGACTAGGGCGCGCGGCGGCCGGGACGGTCGACGAGGATGATATCGGCCGGGTCCGCGTAACCCAGCATGACCCTCGCTCTCTCTTCCAGCATATCCCGATCAAGGCTATCCGGATGCAGGAGTTTGACCCGCTTTTGAAGCCGGGTTTTTTCCTCATCGAGCAGTGCAACCGCCTGCTTCGCGGCGTCTACCTGTTTGACCAACTGCCAATAGGCGATCAGGCCGTGGTTGCCTTGCACCGAGTGGTAGACGATGTAGACCATCAGGGACACCCCGAGAACGGGGCCGATCACCTGGCGGGCTAGGCGTCGTATGTCGTAAACGATGCTCATGACGCGTCGCGACGATCCTCGCAGGCATCTTGCCGGGCCGAGCCACCGGCAAGACACGAGAAATTCAGTTGTTCGGGAGCGAAATTCTTCCCGGCGAACAAGGCGTATCCGCTCCCCGCATGTGCCCTGGGCGACCGTTTTTGCCGTCCCGGGGCCATTTGGCGGTGATTGAATCATCCTGCCCTTAGCCAAAGGTTAACGGGGCCCAATCGACGGCCCGCGCTTGCTCCCCTAGGCCGCGGCCTTCAGCTCGCCCTTCAGGCGGTCGTTGAACAGTTCCACCGAGTTGAGGCTTTCGGCCAGGGTGAGGTCGCCGAAGGCAAAGCGGCAGACCATGTAGTTGTTCCCCGCCGTTTCGATCTGCCTCTGCAACTCTTCGCCGACCTGGTCCGGCGTTCCGGCCACCGCCTGGCCGCTCTCGACGACGCCATCGAACTTCTCCGGATAGTGGACGCCGATGGGCTCCTTGCCGTGTTCGTCCCAGAGCGCCATGAAGCTCCGCCGCCAAACCGGATAGGCGCGGCGGCCCATCTCCATGGCCGCCTCCCTGCTGCCGGCGAGGATCATATAGCGGGTCATGCCGATCTTGGGCTCGGGACCCGGCAACCGGGCATCGGCCCGCGCCTCGCGGTAGGCGTCGGTCACCTCGCGGACCCGCGCCGCCGGTGCGTTGGAGACGATGTTGACCCCGTTCCCGCCGGGCCAGCCGGCGCTTGCCGGATTGTGAATGCCGTACCACAGAGGCGGATGGGGTTTCTGCACCGTGGTCAGCCGCATGGGCATGTCGTCGACCTGAAAGAATTCGCCGTCGTAAGTGAGGCGCTCGCTCCGAATGCCGCGCAGAATAATCTCCAGCGCCTCGCGGTATTTGGCCGGGCCTTCGTCGTAATCCAGGTCATAGTAGGCGAGCTCGATGGGGGAGATGCCCCGCCCGACGCCGAGCTCGAAACGTCCGCCGGACAACTGATCGAGCATGCAGATCTCTTCCAGCAACCGGACCGGGTGATACATGGGAACGCAATAGACCAACGGGCCGAAACGGAGCCGCCGGGTGCGCTGCGCCACCGCGGCCAGAAAGACGCTCGGGCTCGGCGCCATGCCGAGCGGCGTCGCGTGGTGTTCGGCGACATGGTAGGCGTAGATGCCGATTTCGTCGTAGCGCTCGATAAGCTTCAGGCGGTCTTCGTAATAGTCGCTGCCCGCCTGCCCCGTCTGGTCGAGGTGATCAAAGATGCCGAAGTCCATGAAAGGCTCGTCCCTTGTAATTTGCCGGGCGAGCCTACACCACCAATTCGGCTTAGGAAAACAGGACCTAGAACAAAGAGCGCCCCGGATATTGCGCCGCCGGGCCGAGGCTCTCCTCGATGCGTATCAGCTGATTGTATTTCGCCAGGCGGTCGGAGCGGCTGAGCGACCCGGTCTTGATCTGGCCTGCATTGGTGGCGACCGCGATATCGGCGATGGTGGTGTCCTCGGTCTCGCCGGAGCGGTGGGAAATCACCGTCGTATAGCCGGCCTTGTGGGCCATCTCGACGGCGTCCAGGGATTCCGTCAACGTGCCGATCTGATTGACTTTCACCAGGATGGAGTTGGCGGTGCCGGTCTCGATCCCCCGGGCCAGGCGCTTCGGATTTGTGACGAACAGGTCGTCGCCGACCAGCTGGACCGTGTCGCCGATGCGCTCGGTCAGCAGTTTCCAGCCGTCCCAATCCTCTTCGGCCATGCCGTCCTCGATGGACTTGATGGGATAGCGGCCGCAGAGATCGGCGTAGTAGTCGACCATCCCGGCGGCATCGAGAGACTTGCCCTCCCCTTCGAGTTCATATTTACCGTCCTTGTGGAACTCGGAAGATGCCGGATCAAGGGCGATGACCACATCGTCGCCCGCCTTGTACCCGGCGGCCTCGATGGATTTCATGATGAAGGTCAGGGCCTCGTCGGCGCTTTTGAGCATGGGCGCGAACCCGCCCTCGTCGCCGACGTTCGTATTGTGCCCGGCGTCCCGGAGAGCCTTCCGAAGCGCGTGAAACACTTCCGCGCCGACGCGAACCGCTTCGGCGAGGTTAGGCGCGCCGACCGGCATGATCATGAATTCCTGGATGTCGATGGGGTTGTCGGCGTGGGCGCCCCCGTTGACGATGTTCATCATCGGCACCGGCAGCAGCGACGCATTGGCGCCGCCCACATAGCGGTAGAGGGGCAGGCCCGCATCGTCGGCCGCCGCCTTGGCGACCGCGAGGCTGGCGCCGAGAATGGCATTGGCGCCCAGCCGGGACTTGTTTTCCGTGCCGTCCAAATCAATGAGCGTGCGGTCGATATGGACCTGATCCTCGGCATCCAGGCCGCTGAGGGTCTCGAAAATCTCGCCGTTGACGTTGTCCGCGGCGTTGAGCACGCCCTTGCCGCCATACCGGTTTTCGTCGCCGTCGCGAAGCTCGACCGCCTCATGGATGCCGGTCGACGCGCCGGACGGCACGGCGGCGCGGCCTACCGAGCCGCTCTCCAGCAGCACCTCCACCTCGACGGTTGGATTTCCGCGGGAGTCCAG
>JAJECC010000049.1 GCA_022822205.1 Rhodospirillales bacterium
CTCGGCATGGAAGCCGTCTGGAAGATCGAGGTGAAGGACTTCCCCGCCTTCATCGTCGTCGACGACAAGGGCAACGACTTCTTCGCCGAATTCCAGCCCGGCGGGTGAATCCCCATCCACGACGGCGACGTGTAGCGTCGGCCGAAACCTTCCCCTCACCCGCAAGTCGTCATCACCGGGCCTGGACCCGGCCTTCAGTCGGCCGAAGCCGACTTTCGGACGGCGTAGGCCGGTGATCCACGTCTGGCGGTGCACGGTACACGTGGATGGCCGGGTCAGAGCCCGGCCATGACGCAATCATTATATGCCGACGCCGCGGCTATGGCTCGCAGGCTCACCCTCTCACCCAGCTCCGGGTGAGGCTCGGAATTTCCCAATGTCATCGTCTTGCAACCGCCGCGATGGCATGGTGGACTAAAGGCCATGACCGGCCGGCCGCTTGGATTGAGCGGCCCGGCCTCCTGAACAAGGAATTGACGAATGGGCATTGTCTCTGTTGGACAGTCGGTCCCCCGGCACGAGGACCCCTATCTGCTGCGCGGCGAAGGCACCTACACCGCCGACCGCAACCTCCCGAACCAGGCCTACGGCTATGTGCTGAGAAGCCCCCACGCCTTCGCCCGGATCAACGGAATCGACACGGCGGCGGCGCTGGCCGCGCCCGGCGTATTGTGCATCCTGACCGGCAAGGATGTGGAAGAAGAAGGCATCGGCGCGCTGCCCATCCTGACGCCGCCCATCCCCGGGGTGGATCCGGACGCCATGATCAAGCACGCCCGCTACCCCATCGCCACGGACATGGCGCGGATGGTCGGCCACGAGGTCGCCTTCGTGGTCGCCGAAACCCTGGCCCAGGCCAAGGACGCCGCCGAACTCGTCGAAGTGGACTACGCGCCCCTGGAGGCGCTCACCAATTCCTTCGAGGTGGCCGGCGGCGCGCCCCGCTATGACGACGCGCCCGATAATCTCGCCTTCAACACCAGCTTCGGGGACAAGGACGCGACGGACGCGGCCTTCGAGAACGCCGATCACACGGTGAAGCTCACCCTGACGGTGAACCGGGTGGCGCCCTCCACCATCGAGAACCGCACCAGCGTGGCGGACTACGATCCCGCCGGCGCCGGCGGCAAGGGGCGCTGGACCGTCTACGCGCCGGTGCAGGGTCCCCACGGGCTCAAGGACATCCTGGCCGATTTGATCTTCAAGTGCGAGCCGGACCAGTTTCAGGTGGTCACCGGCAACATGGGCGGCAGCTTCGGGATGAAGGCCTTCTATTCGGAGACCGTGCTGACGGCCGTCGCCGCGCGGCGGCTCGGCCGCCCGGTCAAATGGGAGAACGAGCGTTCGGAGAGCCTGCTCACCGACCAGGCGGGCCGGGACAAGGTGGTGGATGCCGAGCTCGCCCTCGACAAGGAGGGCAAGTTCCTCGGCCTCCGGGTGCACAGCGTCCAGAACCTGGGCGCCTTCTTCGGCTCCTTTGGGCTGATGCATACCCATTTGAGCCTGATCGGGATGATCAACGTCTACCGGACGCCCGCCATCCACCACACCATCCGGGGCGGCTATTCCAACACCTGCTTCACCGGTCCGTATCGCGGCTCCAACCGGCCGGACAGCGCGTTCATCATGGAGCGCCTGCTGGACTACGCGGCGGCCGAGCTGGGCATGGACCGGATCGAGCTCAGGCGCAGGAACATGATCCGGGCCGATGAGATGCCCTACACCATGCCCCTGGGCACGGTCTACGATTCCGGCGATTTCCCGTCCAACCTGGAAAAGGCGCTGGAGGCCATCGGCCATGAGGGCTTCGAGGCGCGCCGCGAGGAAGCCAAGGCCCGCGGCAAGCTGCTGGGCCTCGGGGTCGGCAACAACATCGAGCAGGCCGCCGGCGTCGGCCAGGAATTCGCCACCTACCGGTTCGACGAGAACGGCGATCTCACCATCGTCGCCGGCACCACCGAGCAGGGTCAGGGACACCCGACCATGTACGCCATCCTCGCCTCCGACCGGCTCGGCATCGACACGGACCGCATCACGATCGTCGAGGGGGACACGGGGTCCCTGCCTCAGGGCAACGGCACCGGCGGCTCCCGGGTCTCGGTGATGGGCACCCACGCGGCCCTCCTCGCCGGCGAGGGCGTCATCGAGAAGGGCAAACAGATCGCCGGGCACCTCCTGGAAGCGGCGGCGGCCGATATCGAGTTCGCGGGCGGAACGTTCTCCGTCGCCGGCACCGACAAGCAAGTCTCCCTCGACGAGGTGGCCCGGGCGGCGCACGGCGACCTGCCCGGCGGCATCGAGCCGGGCCTCGAGTTCTACGCCCAATATGACGGCGAGGCGCACACCTTTCCCAACGGCTGCCATGCCTGTGAGGTGGAGGTGGACCCGGAGACCGGCGCCGCGAAGATGACCCGCTACGCGGCGGTCAACGACGTGGGGACGGTGATCAACCAGCTCACCGTCAAGGGCCAGATCATCGGCGGCGTCGGCCAGGGGGCGGGCCAGGCGCTGCTCGAAGGCATCGAGTACGACGGCGAGACCGGCCAGATGCTCACCGGCTCGTTCCTCGACTACGCCATGCCGCGGGGCATCGATTTCTGCGACATCCAAATCATCAACAATCCCCACCCGACCGGCAGCAACTCGATCGGCGCCAAGGGGGTCGGCGAGGTGGGCTGCGCCTGCGCCATGCCGGCGGCCGCCAACGCGGTGATCCACGCGCTCGAGCCCCTCGGCGTCAAGCACCTGGACATGCCGCTGACGCCCCGGAAGGTGTGGGACGCCATCCACCGAAGCGGCGCGGCGTAGCGGCACTCGAATCGTCCCCCTCTCCCCTGGTCAGGGCGAAGCATAAACGATTGTGTCATGGCCTACCCCCAAATCGTCATGGCCGGGCTCCGACCCGGCCATCCACGTGTATCGCGCACCGCCAGGCGTGGATCACCGGGTCCAGGCCCGGTGATGACGGTTTGCGGGCTCGGTGATGATGGGTTGACATGGTGATGACGGCTTGCGGATGACGGGGCGCCGGCGCGGCCGTTGATTTCGAATTGCCCATTCGCCAATCCCCGCTAATCTAACCCCGACCAACTCCAACCGGGGTTTCGACAGGGGGACGAAATGGCCGATCTCGAAAGCGCCCTCGGCGCCATCGTCGGCGAGGCGGGCGTACTCACCGCCGATGGCGACAAGGAAAAATACCTCACCGATTGGCCGGGGGCGAATACCGGCCGGGCGGCGGCCGTCGTCCGGCCCGCATCCACCGGCGAGGTTTCCGGCGTGCTCAAATGGGCCAACGAAACCAAGACGCCGGTGTTTCCCCAGGGCGGGAACACGGCGACCTCCGGCGGCGGGGTGCCCGACGGCGCCGGCAATTCCATCGTCCTGTCGCTCGAGCGCATGAAGGCGGTGCGGGAGACCAGCGTATCGGCGCGCACCATTACCGTCGAAGCCGGCGTCGTGCTGCAGGAAATCCACCGGCTCGCCGAGGAACGGGACCTGTTCTTCCCCCTGAGCCTCGGCGCCCAGGGCTCGTGCATGATCGGCGGCAACCTGGCGACCAATGCCGGCGGCATCAACGTGGTCCGCTACGGCAACGCCCGGGAGCTGTGCCTGGGACTGGAAGCGGTGCTGCCCGACGGCCGGGTGATGGATGTGCTGACCGGGCTCCACAAGGACAATACGGGCTACGACCTCCGCGACCTGTTCATCGGCTCTGAAGGAACGCTGGGCGTGATCACCGCGGCGACCCTCAAGCTTTTCCCCCTGCCCAAGGCCCGGGCGACGGCCTTCGCCGCCGTTCCCGACATCAACCGCGCCCTCGAGCTCCTCAACCGGATGCAGGCCGAAACCGGCGGCGCCGTCGAAGCGTTCGAGATGATCCCGAAGCTGATGATGGAGCAGTACGAGAAGCACCTGCCCCACCTGAAGCGTCCCTTCGCCGATCCGCCGGACCTCTCGATCCTGATGGAGGTCGCGGCGACCTCGGACCGCGAGGCGGCGCCGGCGGAGGACGGCGCCGTTCCCGTGATGGAGCAGTTGGAGGCCATCCTGGGCGAAGCCTTCGAGACCGGCCACGTCACCGACGCGGTGATCGCCGCCGCCGAACAGCAGCGCCTGGAGTTCTGGGAGCTTCGGGAATCGGCCTATGAGGCCGTGGTGAAATCGGGCCCGAGAATCGGCTTCGATATTTCCCTGCCCCTGGACCAGGTCCACGATTTCGTCGCCAATACGGAAGCCGCGGTCGAGGGGATTTTTCCGGGCGCCAGGCTCTCCAGCGTCGGCCATCTGGGCGACGGCAACCTTCACTACACGGTTTATCCGCCGGACGGCGAGGCGGACCGGCTGGAGGAGCTGAGAGCGGAGATCAAGCGGGCGGTCCTCGATTCGGTGGGCGGCTACCGGGGTTCGTTCTCGGCCGAGCACGGCATCGGGGATTCGAAACTCACGGAAATGGCCGCCTACAAGGACCCGGTGGCCATCGACGTGATGAAATCCATCAAGGCCGCGCTGGACCCCAACGGCATCATGAACCCGGGCCGGGTGCTCCCGGCCTGAACCGCGGATACGTCGCCGGGCGCCTACCGCTTGAAAAACAGCCGGTCGAGCGAGAGGGGTCCGGGGCCGAGGATCATGACGGCGAACAGGATGGCCGCCCAGAACATGTGGACCAGCCACGCGTCGGGGAAGACGAAGAACTGGATCACCAGGGTCATGACGAACATGCCGAGCGCGCTGAGCCGGGTCAGCAGGCCGAGCACCAGCAGGGCCGGCAATATGTGTTCGGCGATCGCGGTCAGATGCGCGGTCAGTTCCGGCAACGGCATGCCGAACTCCTCGCGGAACAGGAAATACTGCGAGTCGTTGACGGAGAAGATGTTCCATCCCTCGACCTTGGCGCGGCCCGAGCGCCAGAACACGATGGCGACGGGCAGCCGCAGCGCGAGCAGCGCGAGCGGCCCCAGTCCGCTTGTCACGGGCTCCGCGATTCGGTGGCCGAGATCGGCCAGTTGCCGCACCATGTTCGCAAGGCCGCCCATCTTTATCCTCCCTCGTCAGGTTCGTTCGCGACGCCCGCGAAGGCGCCGGCGCTCAGCAATTCCCTGAACGCCAGTATAACGTCGAAATCCTCTTCGAGCGAGGCCGCCGCCGCGTGAGCGGCGGCCGGATCGCCGCCCTCCAGCAGGGTTTCCGCGAAAGCGCACCGGCCCGGCGCCAGCGCCTCCACCGAAAGGGTGAGAGCGGGCCGCAGCACCAGCGCGCCCGCCGCGCCCGCGGCCAGGACGAGGCCGTCCGGCGCCGGCGCCTCGGCCGGGTTGGCGCGCCAGATGTCGGCGATTGGGTATTCGGAGCGCACCAGCCGGGTCGCGGGGTGCGGCATCAGCCGCGCGGCGGCGAGCCCGGACCCGAGAGCGGCGGCCGCGGCCGGATCCAGCGCCGGGGCGTCCGCCGCGTGGCGCGCTTCGAGCACCGCGCGTTCGAGCCGGGCGACGTCGGCGAGATAGGGCAGCCCGCCGGCCGGCGCGAAGCCGGCGACGAAATCCGCGAAGTTTTCGCCGTAGAGATTGAGCGTGCGCCGGCGCGGGGGTTCCGCCGCCGCGTAGACCCCGGCCATGCGGTGGAAGAAGGGCTCGCCGACGAGGCTCAGCACCGCGGGGTAGGCGGCCGCAAGCGCCTCGATCAGCGCGACCCGCACATTGTTGCGGTAGATGCGGAAACGCCGGGCGGCGGCTTCGGAGAAACCGTCCGGCGCCGCATCCGGCGAGGGGTCGCCGAGGGCCGCGGCGAATTCCGCCTGCAGGGCGGCGAGAGGCGCGCTCATCCCCGGCGGCGCCTCATGCCGGCACCGGCTGCTCGGCATGGCGGGCCAGGCGGCTCTCCGCTTCGGCCGCCTCGGCGTACAGCACGCGCCAGTCGGGAATGTCCCTGTCCCACTCGACCAATGTCGGGCGCGGCCCGACCCGCGCGATCAGCCGGTCGTAGAGGCGCCAGACCGCGGCGTCGACCGCCGCGCCGTGGCTGTCGATCAGCAGACGCTCACCGGCGTGCTCGTCGATTGTGAAGCCGGCAAGATGGATTTCCCCGATGAGGCCGGCGGGGACCGCATCGATATAGGCGTCCGCGTCGATGCCGACATTCTCGGCGCTGAGGTAGATGTTGTTGACGTCGACCAGGAGGCCGCAACCGGTCCGCCTCGCCGTTTCGACGATGAAAGCGATCTCGTTCATCTCGCCGTCCGGCAGGACGAGGTAGTTGGCCGGGTTCTCGATCAGGACCGGCCGGCCGAGCGCTTCCTGCATCTCGTCGATATTGTCGCAAAGCCGGTCGAGGCCGGCCCGGCTGAGGCTCGGCGGGAGCAGGTCGGCGAACCATATCCCGCCATGCGCGGACCAGGCGATGTGTTCGGATATCAGCGCCGGATCGAAGCGGTCCGCAAGCTCGCGGAAGGCTCTCAGATGATCGGGGTCGAGCCGTTCGGCCCCGCCGAGGGACAGGCCCACGCCGTGCAGCGACAGGGGGTAATTGCCGCGCACCTCCTCGAGCACGGCGAGCCGCTGCCCGCCGTCGACCATGTAGTTTTCCGCATGGACTTCGAACCAGCCGACGTCCGGCCGGTCCCCGCAGACCGTTTCGGCATGCTCGCCCTTGAACCCGACGCCGGCGCGCGCGGGCATCCGCGGGGTAAACGGTGTGAAAGGATAAAGTGCCGGCATTGCCGGATTCGTCGGCGAATTGTCAGGCCGCCGCCGGGCCGAAAACCCGGACGGCGCCCCGGACGTTATCCGATCAGCTCGGAACGTCGCGCTTCAATTCCTTCAGACTGCCTTTCACCATCCGGCCGTCCTTGGTCTTGAAGGACATGCCCTCGCATGATCCGGCGGGGACCAGCTTCCAGGCGTTCCCCTGGTAATCCACGGTCGAGCTGCCCTGGCAACTCGTTCCCGGGCCCGCCTTGCAGTCGTTCTTGCCGGCGAGCGCGACGCCGTAGCACTTCACCTTCTTGTCGGCCGCTTCGGCCGCGTCGGAGGCGGCGAAATTGGCGGCGGCCAGAAGCGCGGCCGCGAGAAACACTGGGCTCTTGTTCATCGGTTCATCTCCTTGTCGATGGGAAGGGGGGGTATGGAAAACGGCATGGCGCCCCGTAACTCCTGGCATCGCCACGACGGGAGCCTAGGTGATACCCACCATCACAACAATTCACAGTTGCGTTAGCCGGATTGCCGCAGGGTGACTATCCCGGATGCCCCGAACAAGTCGGGGCATGACGACCTGGTTCGTGTCACATATCCACTCGTCATACCCCGCTTTATGCGGGGTATCCATATTTCCAATTCTTGAACCACGGAGACGGTGAGGTGAGCCGGGAGCGCGGATGGATTGTCCTACTCGATGCCGACCAGTTCCAGATCGATGATCAGGTCGTGGCCGGCCAGGGGATGATTGCCGTCGACGGTGACCGTCTCGTCATCGGCGGATAGGACGATCATCCGGACCTCGTCCCCCTCGTCGCTCCGGGCCGAGAGCATGACGCCCGGCTCCAGCGTCACCTCATCCGGGATATCGGCCCTCGGAATGTCGTAGACGAAGTCCTCGTTCCGCTCGCCGAAGGCGTCGGCCGAAGAGAGGTTCAGGGTCTTTTTGTCGCCCTGTTCCATGCCGACGATGCCGTTCTCGACGGCGGGCATGATCTCGCCCTTGCCGAGCTGGATGCGCATGGGCCGGGCGTCAAGGGTGGATTCGAACTCCCGGCCGTCGCCGACCTTGCCGACGAAGTGGACGTGAACCGTATTTCCCAGCGCCGCGGCCATGGAGGGAGTCCTTTCAAAAAAACAATGGGCGATGCGGCGCGCATGCGGCCGTATCGCCCATTCGGCGGGGCTGCCCGGGGACGGCCGGCCGCAAGGCTCGGCCGCCCCGTTTGCGGGCGAACGTCAGTCGAGCGCGTTCAAATTGTCGGCGGCCGAGCGGCCATCCCGGCCGGGAACCACCTCGAACTCGACCTTTTGACCTTCGCGGAGACCGGTGAGACCGGCGCGCTCCACGGCGGAAACGTGCACGAACACGTCCTTTCCGCCATCTTCGGGCTCGATGAACCCATAACCCTTCGTGGCATTGAACCACTTCACGGTACCAGTAGGCATAACACTTCCTTCTCGTTTCCTTTTCAGGCGGGGGCCGGCGCGGTTTGGCGGCGGACCACCCAAGTTACGGCGATGCTGTTTCCGGAAATGCCGTTTCGTCTGAAGAGAAAAGGATCACACCAGGAAATGCAGAACGCGTCGCAAATATACTAACCTATTCCGGCGTCCTGTAACAGCCCGCAATGCAGGGAGGGTTTCCGGCGGGAATTTGACCCAAATTTCGGGCGCGCCGCCCCCTGACTCGGGGGTTCGGGGCTGATAGCATTCGAACCGGCAATTTTCCGGCGAAAAGGGGGGACCGCCATGACTATTCTCGACGGCCAGCGGGTCATCGCCATCGAAGAGCATTATTACGACCTGGACCTGGTGGACTTGTACACCGGGGTCGACGCCCGGACCGGCGGCTGGGTGCGGGACGCCCTCATCGACGTGGGCGAGGAGCGGATCAAGTCCATGGACGATGCCGGCATCGACGTTCAGGTGCTGTCCCACGGGGCGCCGTCCACCCAGCGCCTGGATGCCGAAACCGGCAGGAAGATGTCGGCCCTGGTGAACGACAACCTGAAGGCCATTTGCGACGCGCACCCGGACAGGTTCGCCGGCTTCGCCGCCCTGCCGACCGCCGACCCGGCGGCGGCCGCGGACGAGCTGGAGCGCGCGGTGAACGATCTCGGCATGAAGGGCGCCATGATCCACGGGCTGATCGGCGAGGAGCGGGCGTTCATCGACGGTGAACGCTTCTGGCCCATCTTCGAGCGCGCCGAGGCCCTCGACGCGCCGCTCTACATCCACCCGGCCAACCCCCACCCGGCGGTGGTCGAGGCGTATCTCAAGGATTACGTCGAGGACTTCCCGGGGATCGTGAATGCGGGCTGGGGCTTCACCATGGAGACGGCGACCATCGCCATCCGCATCGTCCTGTCGGGCGTCCTGGAGAAGTATCCCGGGGTCAAGATCATTCTCGGCCATCTGGGGGAGACCCTGCCGTTCCTCGCCTGGCGGATCAACATGGCCCTGCAGCGGCCGGGCAACGCCGCCTTCCCCTTCAAGGAGATTTTCTGCCGGAACTTCTACGTCACCACGTCCGGGTTCTTCTCCGACCCGGCGCTGCTCTGCTGCATCCAGGAAATGGGCGCCGACCACATCCTGTTCGCCATCGACTATCCGTTCGTCAGGAACGAGCCGGGGCCGCACTGGATGGACCGGCTGATGCTCAACACCGGGGACAAGGCGAAGATTCTCCACGGCAACGCCGAAGCCATATTGAAGATGTAGCGTGGCGGCGGGGAATCAACGAGAGAATCAAGGCGCGGATCAAAGCGGGAATCAGGGCGGGAATCACCGGCGGCTCAGGGACCGCGCGGACCTCTTCCAGCGCCAGGACAACACGGACGACCGGGCGTTCTATTCGTTCCCGCGCCTGGTCATCCACGTGGACGGGCAGGCGTCCGGATTAT
>JAJECC010000053.1 GCA_022822205.1 Rhodospirillales bacterium
CCGGTCCGACGCCTCGAGGAACGCGGCGCGCTTCGCCGCCATGCCGTCGTCGGCGGCGCATTCCAGGATGTGGCGCACTTCGCCCTCCAGGGAGCGGTTGTTCGACGCGGCGCGCCGCTTGAGGCGGTCCACCACGTCGTCATCGAGTTGCCGCACATTGATCGTCGCCATCGGCTTGCCCTCAATATTGCTATCAAATTGATAGCGTATCGCCGCGGCGCATGCAAATCGGCGGCTGGTGCGGCGGGTTCCGCATCGGGCCGGCGCGCCCTCGTGCATTGATCCGTTATTTCCCGCTTCCTACACTGCCGCGCGACGCTCACCTGGACCGGATTTCATCCATGCACGGACTTATTCTCCCCTTTGAAGGCGCCATGCCGGCCATTGCCGGCGAACATCTGTTCGAGGCGGAGGAAAAAGCGGGAAACCTGATTATTGCGGCAATGAAAGAGCGCCGCTCGGAGGAGACTTGGCTAACGTGAATTCAGTTCCTTCACCGACTGAACGAAGTTGACATGTTTCGCGTGAGATTCGGCGGTCATGGGAATTTCTTTTGCCCTGATCTTGTCGCGGATCGCCTCCATTTGCTGACGCGTCAAATCAGAGCTTGCGGACTCATTGATCGAGAATTCGATGTACTCATGTAGTTCTGCCAAGCTCATGCAGACCACCCCCCTCATCCGCCAGGTTTTCTTCTGCCTTGCAATCTCCTCGTGTTCGTCAAACGGCAGGTATTTTTCCGCCGTTTTCATCTCCGAATCTCCGACGAATACAACGATTGGGCGAAGCCGCCAACGGTTAACTATGCGGAGTCTGACAAGGGATTTTGCATGGCCTTCGTTTTGCCATAACGGGTTGTAAAACTTGTATTGCTTGGACTTGCGACCCGCCTTGCGAGACCAGTGACCCGCTGCATACGATTGTGTCCACTGCTTGTCTCCGGGCCCACCAAATACCCATCCATTCATGTCTTTGGTCTCTATCAGAAACACAGCATTTGGAGACACCAAAATATGGTCGATCTGGGTGGTTCCTCGACCGGACGGAAGCATCACGTTGTCGATCAATATCCAATCTCCGTAACGCTGCCTCAACTCGGAACTGACCAAGCGTTCGCCACCGTTGACCTGCGGCTTCGGCAGCGGATCGGAGACAGATGAGGGCCAGTAAGACGTACCGTCCTGTCTCTTGGCGGCAGGTGTTCTCCGCCGCGACACGGGCTTTTTCGGCCGGCGAATAGATGGAGCACGAGGAATCGGGGTTGCGCTGCGGCGTTTTCGGCGAAGTAGAAGCAGCAGTAGCAAGAGACCTAAAGCGATAGTGCCGCCGACTGCTAAATCTTGAGAATCATTCGCTATTGGAGAATCGGAAGTTGTCCGCGATTCAGTACTCCAAGGCACGGAGATTCCCACTGCATCAGGCGTGTTGTGGACAACAATCTTTTGACCGACCAGCACCAAGTCTGGATTTTCGATACGGTTCCATTTCTGTAAGTCCTCCACACTGACGCCATACCGAGCGGCTATCCCGGAAAGCGTTTCTCCCGGTTTGACATGCGTTACGATAAATTCACTCATGTCGGCCCTTGCCCTAAAGTCTATCTACGGGGATTGTCGGCGACTGCGGAGCGTTACGTCCACCTTGCAGACGGCCATTTGGTCGAAGCGGTGGCAATGGCCGGCACTCCGGTCGGCCGACGATAGCCGATCATGCCGGCTGATACCGCCTGACGTCGATCTCGTCGGCGCGCGCGCGCATCTGCGCCGCGTCGTGCCACGCCTGCATCCTGAGCAGCAGGTCCATGCTGAGGCCGAACGCCTTCTCGACCCTGAGCGCCATCTCGGGCGACAGGGAGGCGTTGCCGTTCACGAGGTCCGAGAGCGTCGCCCTTCGCACGCCGAGAATCCGCGCCGCCGCCGCGACGCTCAACCCCAGCTCGTCGAGGGCCTCGATCCGGATGAAGGTTCCGGGGTGCGGGGGGGTCATTCCCATCTTGATTCCGCCGTCGCTCATCAGTGGTAGTCCTCCAGGTTCACGCGCTCTATGGCGCCGTTGCGTTCCTCGAAGGTGATCCGCCAGTTGCCCGACACGGATACGCTCCATTCATTTCGCCGCGCGCCCGACAACCGGTGGACCCGCCATCCGGGCGGTGCCTCGCGGATGAAGCCCTCCATGGTCTCCGCCAATGCAAGCGCGGCCAGGATGCCGCGCACCCGTTCCGCGAGGTCCTGTTTCAGCAGCCGGGAGGTGTTGTTCTCGAATAGCCGGCGCAGGCCCCGGTGGCGAAACGAACGGACGATCATGCCGCGTATGTGTACGGCGATACCGTGCGAAACGCAAGCATCCATCCGTCCCGCGCGCGCCCTCGTGCATTGATCCGTTATTTCCCGCTTCCTACACTGCCGCGCGACGCTCACCTGGACCGGATTTCATCCATGCACGGACTTATTCTCCCCTTTGAAGGCGCCATGCCGGCCATTGCCGGCGATGCGTTTATCGCCCCCACTGCGACGGTGATCGGCAAAACCGCCATCGGGTCCCGGTCGAGCATCTGGTACGGGTGCGTGCTTCGCGGGGATTGCGGCACGATCGAGGTCGGCAGCGGTACGAATCTCCAGGACAATACGGTGGTTCATATCACCGAAGGGGTCGCCGATACGTTCATCGGCTCGAACATCGTGATCGGTCATTCCTGCCTGCTGCACGGATGCACGCTGGAGGACGGGTGTTTCGTCGGCATGGGCGCCACGGTCATGGACAATGTGGTGGTGGAGACGGGCGCCATGGTTGCCGCGGGGTCGCTGGTGACGCCCGGGAAGCACATCAAAAAGGGCGAACTGTGGGCCGGCAATCCGGCAAAGTACTGGCGCGACCTGCGGGATGAGGAAGTCGCCCTGTGGCCCGGCCAGTGCGCCCATTATGCGGAAATGGCCGAGAGGCACATGAAGTCGATCGGCGGCTGATTCCGTCTTGGCCGGATGCGCCGACTCGTATATGACCCGCATCCAAGCAGGCGGGACGGGATCCTGCCGATGTTTGCAAACTATTAACTCTTGGCTGGCAGGGTAGGCGCCGAATCGGCATACGTCATTCGGCCAATACATCGAGAGGCACACGAACGATGAGTAGATTGGCACCTAGACGGTTAAAACGGCCGCAGCGATTTCTTGCGGTGGGTCTGGTCGCGTTGCTTGCCGGATGTTCTTCGATCCCTGACGCCGTCAATCCCGTGGAATGGTACAAGGGCGCGCGCGATTTTGTCCTCGGCAGCGACGACAAACCGCCGGCGCCGGAAAATGCCGGGAACAAGCCTCAGGCCGAGCGCGGGCAGGCAGCCCCCGGGGCCGATCAGCCTATCCCCAATCTGAACACCGTGCCCGCGCGGCCCGACACGTCGTCCCGGAAACAGCGCGCCCAATCGCAGCGCGGCCTGGTTTCGGATCGTAACGGCGCCCGGCGTTATTCCCGCGAAGCGGTCCGCCGCCAGGGCGATCCGGTGAATCCGCTCCAGACATCGCCCCAGACATCGCCCCAGACATCGCCGCAGGCCGCGGCACGTCCGGCGACGCCCCGGATCGAGACGCCGCCCAGGGCGGCGGCACCGTCGCCACGGGCCCGGCCCCGGGCCCCCGTCGCGGCGGCGCCCGCACCGAGACCGGCGCCAGCGCCGACGCCGCC
>JAJECC010000083.1 GCA_022822205.1 Rhodospirillales bacterium
CCTTCGAAGGAGAAGGGCGCCAAATTTCAGTGCGCTTCGTCCCAGTTCCCGCCGGAGCCGGTGTCCACCGTCAGGGGAACGTCGAGGGCCGCCACCCCTTCCATGACCGATTTGGCGAGTTCGGCGGCGGCGTCGAGCTCCCGTTCGGGCACGTCGAAGATGAGCTCGTCGTGCACCTGGAGCAGCATCCTGGCGCCCAGCCCGGCCTTGGCGTGATCCGATTCCGGATCGGCGGTGTGCCCGTCATATTCGTCGAGCCCGAGAACGCTCGGGCGGTTGCCGAGCGCCGCCCACCACCGGGCGACGTTGGGCCGGTCCTCGAACCAGACGTCCAGCCACTTGATCATGTCGAGGACCTTGATCAGCGGCGCGTAGCAGGTCTCGGCGAGGGTGAATTGCTCCCCCATGATCCACGGCCGGCCGTCGGACAACGCGGTCTCCATTTTGCCGAAGATCCGGTCCCACTCGACGAGGCCGCGCAGCACCCACTCTGAATCCATGCCGTCCCTGATGACCGATTGCTGGCGCAGCGTCTTTTCGAGATCGGGCTGCTTTTTCCACCGGCTCTCCAGCTTCCTGACGTCGATCACCGAGCGGAACCGGGTCACGAAGTTCAGGGCGGCGACGCCCGGAAACCCGACCTCGTCCGAATCCTTGATCCACTCGCGCATATAGGTCCGCTGGAGCAGGTCGGCGGGCTTGAGGGCCGGGTCCGGCTTCAGTTCATCGATGTAATCGCAGATGATCGAGGATTCGCGGATCGGATTGCCGTCGTGAACCAGGGTCGGGACGACGGCCTTCGGATTGATCGCGAGATAGTTTTCGTCGAAGTGGTCTTCCTCGAGCAGCTTGATGTACCGCGGCGTCCAGTCCTCGATCCCCTTTTCCATGAGCGTGACGACCGCCCGGTTCGAGCAGACGGAATCCGCTTCCTTCAGATAGTAGAGTTCAAGCATCGCGGCATTCTCCCCCGGCGGTCGCACCATGGCGTCGCCGGTATTCTACCCGGGCGGCCGTTCTCGACAAGACGGCGCGGGTCGGGCCTAATGTATTCTCCAATGGTTTCCCGCCCGGAGGAGCGCGAACGGATGACCCTTTATTCGGATTCGGAATACCCGGTACGGCAGGAAATCGACGCCCTTCATGCGGTACAGCTCGATCAGCTGGCGGACCCGGGCGCCTGGGGGACCGGCCGGCAGCGTCTCGCGGTCGCCGGTGAATGCCGGCGGGCCTGTTATGACGCGGGAATTCTGGAAGAACCGGAAGACGCCGGGCCGCCAAGCGAAATCGAACTGCCCGACGCGGTCCGCGGCATGATCCGCAAACTGGCCGTGACGCCCAAGGATTATCTGGAAGAGTCGTACAGGGAGGCGACGGCGGGCGGTCTCAGCGACGAGGAATATGTCGAGATCGTCGGCATCGTCTCGCGCCTCACCGACATGGATATTTTTGCCCGCGGCATCGGCGTTCCCCTGCGCCCCCTGCCGGCGGCGCGCGACGGCCTGCCCACGCGGGTCCGCCCGAAGACCGCCAGGAAGGAGCTGGCCTGGGTGCCGACGGTTCCGAACCATCCCGAAGGCGGCGAGGACGCGGCCGGGATGTTCGGCGAAAGCTACAAGCCCTACATTATCCGCTCGCTCAGCCTTGTGCCGGACGAGTTCCGGCGGCATTTCGAGCTGGAGGAAACCCACTACCTGTCGGTGAGGAACGTCACGACCGAAGACCACCGGGATTATGACGGCTTCACGCGCGCCCAGGTCGAGCTCGTCGCGGGACGGGTCTCGGCCCTCAACGAGTGCTTCTACTGAACGGCCGGTCACGCATGGTTCCTCCGTGAGAGTGGACGCGAAATCGGCCTCGACATCAATCTGGCCGCCCTGCTCGACCCCGGTCAGGAAAGCGGCGTGCCGGGCGGCAGGGAAATTCTGGCCTATTCCGACGCCGTCATCGGACCCGACCGGTCCGTTTTGGACCGGGCGCGGCTGGACCTCGCCGGGGCGGTCGGCCCGAAGGCCGTGCCGGCGGCGGCGGCCATCGCCGGGAACTTCACCAAGAACGACCGCATCGCCAACGGCATAGGCATTCCCTCCGAATTGCCCATGCTGCGAAATTCCAGGGACATCCGGGCGGAACTCGGGATCAACGAATTCCGGTCGGCGGCAAACACGCGCAAGCACTATCCCGACGAGTTCTAGGGTCCGGACCCGATTGAGCCGCCATATGAGTATTGCGGCGGCTGAGGACGACGCGGCACAAAATTCCCTCTCCCCCTTCAGGGTGAGGGGCAGCAAGGACGTGACCGCCTTTTGTCCTAAAATGGCATATTTATCACAGCAAATAGGGGTAATTTGTCCTTATTTGTCACTTTAATAATATAAATAATTATGCCATACCGTCTTTAGCAACCAAGGAGACGGTTATGCCCATCGACCCAAAACGACTCAGGCAACTCCGTAAAGAGAGGCGCCTTACCCGAAGCGAACTGGCTATAAAATCAAGAATCTCGGTACGCACGATCGCGCGGTTCGAGAGCGAGACGGCGCCTTCGACCACGCCTCGAGAGAGAACGGTCAACGAGATCGCCAAGGCTCTCGACATCGAGTCGGGGGTTCTTATCGGAGAGTTGCCTTTGCCCGATGCAATCGAGCGCATGCGCCCCGAAAGCGGTCAGCGAAGGCAAGTAAGCGCCCAGCTTCAATCCAATGCCAGCCTGGCGTATGCGCTGATCAAAAGGCGGTACGGCCTTGGCCTCACCACGCTCGTCAACGCGGCCCCGCTCATGTTCGTGCTGCTGGCGGAAGGCAGTTTCGTCTGGCGGCGCGAGAAAGCCGGGGAAGCCCGGGAAGCCGCAAATTACCTCCGGGGCTTGGGCTTGGGCAATTCAAAATTCTGGATTGCCGCCAGCCACGCCGAAGACGGAGCGGCGGACGAGGAACGTACGATTAACCGACGGGACTTGTTCGCTGAAGAGCTAATCAAACAGGACGAGTGGGAAGAGACCTACAATCCGTACCAACATAATCCCTTCGCCGATTATTTGCGGGCTCTTGCCGAGAAGATCGACGACCCGGATATCGTCAAAATCGGCGAGGACATAGAGGATCGCGGTCCCCTGAAGAACTTCCCCGATTTCGAGATATGCAACGACGACGTGAAGGACTTCACCGGCGAAGATGACAGGCTCAGTTCCGCGCTTCGGATGGGATGGCTGCGCGCCGACTCTATTCCGGAAGACCTCTTGGCCGACGATGCGCTTGAGAAACGGCGGGAATGGCTTGAGGAGCAGATTCCGGAAGAGGCGAAGGAGCTCCTTGAACAATTAATGTCTCTCGATCTCGGCCCCTCGGAAGCCAGCGGCGGGGAGTCGGACCGATGACCGCCCTTGCCCTCTCGCATCACGCTGAATCGCGGATGCAACAGCGCGGGTTTCGCCATTGCGATTTCGCTCTCTACTTCCGTTACGCCTCGGAAGCCGGTTGCGGCGTCTATTTTCTCGGACGCCGGGATACCCAGCGCGAGATAAGCCGCCGTCAAGGGGAAATACGGCGGCTGAAGCAGTCGGCGGGCCGCGCTCAAAGAAAGCTGGTCTCCCATGAAATCCGCCGCCTGAAGCACGAGATTCAGTCGCTGGAACGGCTGCAAGGCTTGAAGCTCGTCGTCGCGAACGACAACACGGTCGTGACCTGCTACCACCCCAACCACGGGAACCGGAAACGCATGCTCCGAAAAGGGCGGGAGTTTCGGTGGGTCCTCTCGCCCCCGTCAGGAGGAAAGGGTTAGGGTGAGGGGGGCGGCCGGGGATCGGCCCCTACAGCGTGGTATTCCGGATCTCCTTCAACGCCTCGCGGGCCGGGGCGTAGTCGGGGGCGTGTTCGAGGGCGCGTTCGAAGAGTTTGACCGCGCCGTCGACGTCGCCCTCGGCAAGCCGGATCTGGCCGAGGGTGAAATTGGGGAACTGGTAGCAGCAGTAGCGTTCGGCGGTAACCGCCTTTTCGAGCCACGGGATCGCCTCGCCGACGCGCCCCAGCCGGATCAGATAGACCCCGATGTCGTTATAGGGATTGCCGAAACCGGGATCGACCTCGATCGCCTTCTTGCATTCGGCGATGGCCTCGTCGAGCCTGCCCAGATAGCTCAGCGACCAGCCGAGATAGGTGTGGCCCTCGGCGCTCGGGCGCAGCGCGATGGATTTGCGATAGCGCTCGACGGCGCGGCCATAGGCGCCGAGGGCGTGCAGGACGAAGCCCTGGCGCCAATA
>JAJECC010000020.1 GCA_022822205.1 Rhodospirillales bacterium
AGCGAGACCACGAAAGTGATCAGCGACGTCCATAGCGCCACACCCTTGGCGTTGCGCGCCACCACATCCGGCTCACCCCGGATCAACAGGATAAACGCGACGCCCACCAGGGGCGCGAAGGTAACGACGGAGAGCCAGGGGAATCCGGTCATGCCCTACCCTCCCGTCACCAGGAACCAGCTCACCAGGGCGGCGACGCCCAATAACATGGCGAACGCATAGTGATACAGAAAGCCGCTCTGGAGAGCGCCGGCCCGCCGCGCGAGGCTCAGCACCGTGGCCGCCACGCCGTCGGGGCCGACCCCGTCGATCAGCTGACCGTCGCCGGCCTTCCAGAAACCGCGGCCCAGCTTGAAGCAGGGCTTGACGAAAATCCGGTCGTAGAGCTCGTCGAAGTACCACTTGTTGAGCAGGAACCGATGGGTCCGCTGGAAACCGGAGGCCAAGGCATGCGGCAGGCCGGGGGCGAACATGTACATCAGGTAGGCCAGGGCGATCCCCAGGATACCGACGACCAACGGCAGGAACTTGACCCATAGGGGTGAATGGTGCGCGTTTTCGAGCGCCCTGTGGCTTTCGAGCACGAAAATCGAGTTGCCCCAGAACTCCACGGTCTTTTCGCCGACGAACCAATCGAAGCCGAGCCAGCCGGCGAAGACGGCGCCGATCGCCAATACCGCCAACGGGATCAGCATGACCTTGGGCGATTCGTGGACGTGCGCCATGGTGACTTCGTCGGCCCTGGGCTCGCCATGGAAGGTCATCAGCAAGAGCCGCCACGAATAGAAGGCCGTCAGGAAGGCCGCCAATATCCCGACCCAGAACGCGTACTGACCCACAACAGTATGCGCGCCCCACGCTGCCTCGAGGACGATATCCTTGGAGAAGAACCCGGCGAACGGCCATATGCCGGCGAGAGCCAAACTGCCGACCCACATCATCACGTAGGTAACCGGGATCAACTTGTAGAGCCCGCCCATTTTCCGCATGTCCTGTTCGTCCGACATGGCGTGGATCACCGAGCCGGAGCCGAGGAACAGCAACGCTTTGAAAAAGGCGTGGGTGATCAGGTGGAAAATGCCGGCCGAGTAGGCCGATACGCCGAGCGCAAAGAACATGTAGCCGAGCTGACTGCAGGTGGAGTACGCGATCACCCGTTTTATGTCGTTCTGTACGCAGCCGATGGTCGCCGCGAATATGGCGGTCGTTCCGCCGACAACGGTGACGACGGTCAGGGCGACGTCGGAATATTCGAACAGCGGCGACAGACGGGCCACCATGAACACGCCGGCGGTCACCATGGTCGCCGCATGGATCAATGCCGAGACCGGCGTCGGACCCTCCATGGCGTCCGGCAGCCAGGTGTGCAGACCGATCTGAGCCGACTTGCCCATGGCGCCGACGAACAGCAGCAGGCAAATGACGGTGAGTGCATGGAACTCGCCGGAGAAGACGTTGAGCGTCGCGTCCTTCTTCTGTTCGGCAAGCCCGAAGATGGTGTCGAAATTGATGGTGTCGAAGAGCATGAAGGTGGCGAAGATGCCGAGGGCGAATCCAAAATCGCCAACCCGGTTCACCACGAAGGCCTTGATGGCGGCGGCATTGGCCGACGGCCGGTCGTACCAGAACCCTATCAACAGATAGGACATCAAACCGACGCCCTCCCAGCCGAAGAACAGCTGGACGAGGTTGTTGGAAGTCACCAGCATCAGCATGAAGAAGCTGAACAGGCTGAGGTAGCTCTGGAAGCGCGGGATCGAGCCGTCGTGGGACATATAGCCGATCGAGTAAATGTGGATCATCGACGACACCACGGTGACCATCAGCACCATCACCGCCGCCAGGGTGTCTGCGCGAAGTTCCCAGGAGAGTTCCAGCGACCCGGAGGCGATCCAGGTGAAAATCTCCACGTTGTCCGTATTGCCGCCGCCGGCGACCCCGATAAAGGTGATCAGTGCGGCGACGGCGGCCAACAGCATGCCGGCGACCGTTACCAACTGACCGGCACGGTCGATCCGGTGCTTGCGGTCCTTGTCGCCGCCGTCAGGCACGAACGACAACAGACCGGCAACAATGCCGCCAAGAAGGGGAAGGAATACGGCTGCGAGATACATGCCGGGCTAGCCCTTCATCATCCGGATGTCCTCGACCTCGATGGAGCCGCGGTTGCGGAAATAGACCACCAGGATCGCGAGGCCGATTGCCGCTTCGGCCGCCGCGACCGTAAGGACAAAGAGGGCGAAGACCTGTCCTACCAGGTCACCCAGGTATGACGAGAACGCGACGAGATTGATGTTTACCGCCAGCAGGATCAGCTCGATGGACATCAAAATGATGATCACGTTCTTCCGGTTGAGGAAGATGCCGAATATGCCCAGTGTGAACAGGATGGCCGCGAGGGTCAGATAGTGGGAAAGGCCGATCTCGAACATCAGATCCCTCCCCCCGACGGCATGTCGCGCATCTCAATCGAGTCTTCCCGCGCCACCTGCTCGCTGATCTTCTGTTTGCGGACACCCGGACGCGACCGGTGGGTCAGCACAATGGCGCCGATCATTGCCACCAGCAGCACCATGCCGGCCGCCTGGAAGAAGTAGATGTAGTTGGTGTAGATGAGCTGGCCGAGTGCTTCGGTATTGTTGACGCTGTCGATGGCGGGGGTGGGAGCGGCCGCGCGCTCGGCGGCGCCCGGCGCGATAATCCAGCCCCCCAGGATGACCGCGAGTTCCAACAGCAACACCAAACCGATCAACCCGCCGAGAGGCAGGTATTGCAAAAAGCCTTCACGCAACGCAGTAAAGTTGATGTCCAGCATCATCACCACGAACATGAACAGCACCGCCACCGCGCCCACATAGACAACCACCAGGATCATCGCCAGGAACTCGGCGCCCAGCAGCACGAACAGGCCGGCCGAGTTGAAGAAGGCGAGGATCAGGAACAGCACCGAATGCACCGGGTTCCTGGCCGAGATGACCATGACCGCGGACGCGACCGCGACGATCGAGAACAGATAGAAGGCGAGGCTTTGGATGATCACGTCCGGCTCGCCTTATCTGTAGGGGGCGTCGGCTTCAAGACGGGCGGCAAGCTCCGTCTCCCACCGATCCCCGTTGGCGAGAAGCTTGTCCTTGTCGTAAAGCAGCTCCTCGCGGGTTTCCGCGGCAAATTCGAAATTGGGGCCTTCGACGATGGCATCCACCGGACAGGCTTCCTCGCAGAAGCCGCAATAGATGCACTTGACCATGTCGATGTCGTAGCGGGTCGTCCGGCGGCTGCCGTCGTCCCGCGGCTCCGCCTCGATGGTGATCGCCTGGGCCGGGCAAATCGCTTCGCACAGCTTGCAGGCGATGCAGCGCTCTTCGCCGTTCGGATAGCGGCGCAGCGCATGTTCGCCCCGGAAGCGCGGGCTCAGGGGGCCCTTTTCGTACGGATAGTTGAGGGTCACCTTGGGCTTGAAGAAATACTTCAAGGTCAGCGCCATGCCGGAAACCAGCTCGGCCCAGAAGATGGTGCGGGCGCTGCGGTCAAGAAATCCCATTTTCCGTCTCCTCCCTACTTCACCAGCGACTGAATATCGAAGGCGAGAACCACACCGCCGACAATCACCACGGCAGCCAGGGAAATGGGCAGGAACACCTTCCAGCCCAAGCGCATCAGTTGGTCGTACCGGTACCTCGGGAACGTCGCCCGGACCCAGAGGAAAATGAACAGGCAAAACGCGATCTTCGCCGCAAACCAGATTGGTCCCGGGATCCAGGTGAACGGCGCCACGTTGAACGGCGGCAGCCAGCCCCCAAGGAACAGGATCGTGGTCATCGCCGACATCAGGATCATGTTGGCGTATTCGCCGAGGAAGAAGAGCGCGAACGCCATGGACGAATATTCGACGTTGTAGCCGGATACCAGCTCCGCCTCCGCCTCCGGCAAATCGAACGGATGCCGGTTGGTTTCGGCCAGGGTCGAGACGAAGAAAATCACCGCCATCGGGAACAGTGGGATCACGAACCATATGTGACGCTGGGCGTTGACGATGTCCGAGAGGTTCAGCGAACCCACGACCAGGAGCACGCTGATGATGATGAAACCCATGGAGACTTCGTAGGACACCATCTGCGCCGCCGAGCGGAGTCCGCCGAGGAACGCGTATTTGGAGTTGCTCGCCCACCCGGCCATCAGGATGCCGTAGACGCCGAGGGACGAAATGGCGAACAGGTAGAGGATGCCTACGTTGATGTCGGCAATCACCAGGCCGTCGCCAACCGGTATCACCGCCCACGCAATCAGCGCGAGAGTGAATGTCAGCACCGGCGCGATGATGAAGACGCCCCGGTTGGCGCCGGTCGGAATGACCGTCTCCTTGAAGAACAGCTTCATCCCGTCGGCGATGGGCTGCAATAATCCGTAGGGGCCCACCACATTGGGACCGCGGCGCAGGTGAATGGCCGCGATCACTTTGCGTTCGGCATAGACGAGATAGGCGACGCAGAGAAGCAGCGGGATGATGATCGCCACCACTTGCAGACCGATCCAGATGGCCGGCCAGGCGTACCCTGTCCAGAACTCAGCCATCGGTACCGGTCTTCTCCGGATTGCCGCCGCGGGCCGCGGCCGTGCACTCGGCCATGGTTTCGGATGCCCGGCTGATCACATCCGTCAGATAGAAATCGGTGACCGGGTTCCTGAGCGGCGCGCTCTCGATGTCGCCCTCGATCCCGAACGCCTCCCATTCCGCCGGCGTCACCTCGCCGATATCGGCGAAAACGGGGTGAATTTCGGCGAGACGCGTACGGACCTGCTCCAGGGAGTCGTAGGGCAGCTTCTTCCCCGCGGACTCCGAGAGAGCCCGGATGATCGCCCAGTCTTCCTTGGCATCGCCGGGCGGGAAAATCGCCCGCTTGGTTTGCTGGGCGCGGCCCTCGACATTGACGTAGGTCGCCTCTTTTTCGGTGTAGGCGGCGCCCGGCAAAATGGCGTCCGCCCGGTGCGCGCCGGCATCGCCGTGATGACCTTGGTAAATGACAAACGCATTTCCGAGCGCGGTTGTATCGATTTCATCGGCGCCAAGCAGATATACGACCTCGACGTCTCCGCTCGCCGCGCCGGCGATGATTTGGTTGGTCCGCCGGCCGCCGTCACCGGGGCGGAAGCCGATGTCCAAGCCCGCGATCCGGGACGCGGCGCGCTGCAATACGTTGAACCCGTTCCAATCGCCGGACACCGCACCCACCGCTTCGCCAAGCTTGCGTGACTGGGCGAGGATTGCGGGGCCGTCGGGCCGCGCCAACGCGCCGGTACCGACGATAATCATGGGCCGCTCGGCGTCCTTCATCACGTCGGCGAACTGGATGGAGCCGTCGATCAGTGCCTGCAGGGTATCGGGACCCGCGCCGAGGTGCTCGGCCCTGTAGGTCAGATCGGCGTTTTCGCCGATCAGGCCAACGGGAAACCCGCCCATCAGATAGCGCTTGCGAATTCGCGCGTTGAGGACCGGCGCTTCCAGCCGCGGGTTGGAGCCGACGATCAGCAGCGCGTCCGCATCCTCTATGCCGTCGATGGTCGAGTTGAACAGATAGGCGGCGCGGGGGCCTTCCCCGATCCGGGTGCCGTCCTGCCGGCAATCGATGTTGGGCGAGGCGAGCGAGTCCATCAACTCCTTGAGGGTCAGCATCGCCTCCGCATCGGCGAGATCGCCGGCGATCGCCGCAATCTTGTCACCGGAAGTACCGGCAAGCATTTGGCCGACGACCGACAGGACTTCCGGCCAATCGACGGGTTGGAGTTTGCCGTCCTTGCGGAGATAGGGTTTGTCCAGGCGCTGTCGGCGGAGGCCATCGCAAGCAAAGCGCGTCTTGTCGGAAATCCATTCCTCGTTCACGCCGTCGTTGTTGCGGGGCAGGATCCGCATCACCTCCGGGCCGCGGGTATCGACCCGGATATTGCTGCCGACCGCATCCAGAACGTCGATGCTCTCGGTCTTCTTCAACTCCCATGACCGGGCGGTGAAAGCGTAGGGTTTGGAGGTCAGCGCACCGACCGGACACAGGTCGATCATATTACCCGACAGCTCGGACGACAGCGCCTTCTCGACGTAGGTGCCGACCTCCATGTTTTCCCCGCGCCCCGTGGCGCCGAGTTCCGGCACACCGGCAACTTCGGTCGCGAACCGGATACAGCGGGTGCAGTGGATGCACCGGGTCATGATGGTCTTGATTAGCGGCCCAAGGTCTTTGTCCTCGACGGCGCGTTTGTTCTCCAGAAAGCGCGATCCGTCGTTGCCGTAGGCCATGGCCTGGTCCTGGAGATCGCACTCGCCGCCCTGATCACAGATCGGGCAGTCCAGCGGATGGTTGATCAGCAGGAATTCCATCACGCCCTGACGCGCTTTCCGGACCATGTCGCTATCGGTTTTGACTTCCATCCCGTCGGCCACCGGCAACGCGCAGGACGCGGCCGGCTTCGGCGGTCCGGGAGAAACCTCCACCAGGCACATACGGCAATTCCCCGCCACCGATAGCCGCTCGTGATAGCAGAAGCGCGGAATCTCCTTGCCGGCGATCTCGCAAGCCTGAAGCACCGTCAGGCCGGCTTCGGCCTCGATCTCTTCGCCGTCGATGGTCAGTGTCGGCATGCCCTACTCCGCCGCCTGCGCGGCACGGCCGCGCTTCCGAATACGGTCTTCGATCTCGTCCCGGAAATGGCGGATCAGACCCTGGATCGGCCACGCCGCCGCGTCTCCGAGTGCGCAGATGGTGTGCCCTTCGACCTGCCGCGTCACTTCCTCGAGGATATCGATCTCCTCGAGGGAAGCCTCGCCGGTCACCATCCGGTTCATCACCCGCATCATCCAGCCCGTGCCTTCCCGGCAGGGTGTGCATTGGCCGCAGCTCTCATGCTTGTAGAAGGCCGAGAGACGCGCGATGGCCTGGATGATGTCCGTGGATCTGTCCATCACCATCACGGCCGCGGTCCCAAGACCGGACTGGACCTCGCGAAGCGCATCGAAATCCATCAGCACGTTGTCGCAGATGGACTTGGGGATGACCGGGACCGATGCGCCACCCGGAATGACGGCCAACAAATTGTCCCATCCGCCGCGCACGCCGCCGGCGTGTTTTTCGATCAGCGTCTTCAGCGGGATGCTCATTTCCTCCTCGACGGTGCACGGGTGCTCCACGTGCCCGGAGATATTGAAGAGCTTGGTGCCGGTATTGTTTTGGCGTCCAAATCCGGCAAACCAATCCGCGCCGCGGCGGAGAATCTCCGGCGCCACCGCGATGGACTCGACATTGTTTACCGTCGTCGGGCAGCCATATACGCCGGCATTGGCGGGAAACGGCGGCTTCAACCGGGGCTGGCCCTTTTTGCCTTCGAGGCTTTCGATAAGCGCGGTTTCCTCTCCGCAGATGTAGGCGCCCGCTCCCCGGTGGACATAGACGTCCATCTTCCACCCCGAGCCGCAGGCGTCATCGCCCAACAGGCCGGCGTCATAGGCCTCATCGACAGCCTGCTGCAGGGCTTCGGTCTCCCGGTAGAACTCGCCACGGACATAGATGTAAGCGGCGTGTGCGCCCATCGCAAAGCCGGCGAGCAAGCACCCCTCGATCAGCTTGTGCGGATCATGGCGCATGATTTCCCGGTCCTTGCAGGTGCCGGGCTCGCCTTCGTCCGCGTTGACCACGAGGTAGTGGGGCCGCCCGTCACTTTCCTTGGGCATGAATGACCATTTGAGGCCCGTACCGAACCCGGCGCCGCCACGGCCACGAAGACCCGAACTCTTGATCTCTTCGACGATCCATTCACGGCCCTTGGCGAGGATATCCCTGGTGCCGTCCCAATCGCCCCGGGAGCGGGCGCCGCCGAGGAACGGGTCGTTGAACCCGTAAATATTGGTGAAGATGCGATCCCGATCCTGCAGCATCAGTCGCTGGCCCCCTTGTCTCCGGTGAGAGAGGTCAGCCCCCCGATCGGCTCGCAACTGCGGCGGCCGATCTGCGAACCGGTCTTGGGCGTCCCGCCCGATTTCAGCTCGGTCAGAATGGTCTCCGTGCTGGAAGCGTCGAGGTCTTCGTAATAGTCATCGTTGATCTGAACCATGGGCGCATTGACGCAGGCACCCAGGCACTCGACCTCGGTCAGAGTGAATTTGCCGTCTTCGGTGGTCTCGCCCATGCCGATCCCCAGTGCCCGCTCGCAGGCTTCGACGACCCGGCTCGATCCCCGGAGCCAGCACGGCAGGTTGGTACAAACCTGCACGTGGTTCTCACCAACCGGCGACAGGTTGTACATGGTGTAGAAGGTCGCCACCTCGTAGACCCGGATGGGGGCCATATCGAGCATCTCGGCGACATAAGTCATCGCCGCCTGGGGCAGCCAACCGTCATGTTGGCGTTGCGCAAGGTCCAGCAGCGGCATGACCGCGCTCGCCTGACGTCCTTCGGGATACTTGGCGATGATGGCCTCGGCGGCTTCCAGCACCTCGGGATTGAACGAGAAGCCCTCGGGTTGAGGAATATCGGGCGGGGTGCCGCGTGGCGCGCTCATCGATCGATCTCCCCGAATACGATATCCAGCGACCCTATATTCGCCACCACATCGGCCAGCATGTGTCCCTTGCTCATCACGTCCATGGCCTGAAGGTGGGCAAATCCCGGCGCCCTGATCTTGCATCGGTAGGGTCGGTTGGTGCCGTCCGAAACCAAATAGACCGCAAACTCACCCTTTGGGGCTTCGACGGCGGCGTATGTTTCGCCTTCCGGCACGCGGTAGCCCTCCGTGTAGAGCTTGAAATGATGGATCAGCGCCTCCATGGAGCGCTTCATTTCCTCGCGGGGCGGCGGGGCGAATTTGCCGTCGGCCGCCTTTACGGGCCCCGCCGGCATCTGCTCGATGCATTGCTTCATGATTTTGACCGATTCCCGCATCTCGTACATGCGGACCAGATACCGGTCATAGCAGTCACCGTGCTTGCCGACGGGAATTTCAAAATCCAGCTCATCGTAAACGTCATACGGCTGTGCCCGGCGGAGATCCCACGGTACGCCCGACGCCCGGAGATTGGGTCCGGTGAAGCCCCAGTCGAAACACTGCTCCGCCGTCATCACGCCGATGTCGACCGTCCGCTGTTTGAAAATTCGGTTTTCCGTCAGCAGCGATTCCAGGTCGTCGATCATCGCCGGGTAGGTTTCGCACCAGGCGGCGATATCGTCCACCAGGCTATCCGGAATGTCGGCGGCAACGCCGCCGGGGCGGAAATACGCCATATGGAGCCGCGCGCCGCTCGCGCGCTCGCAGTACTCCATCAGCTTTTCCCGTTCCTCGAACGCCCACAGCATGGGCGTCATCGCGCCCACATCCATCGCGTAAGCGGTAATATTGAGGATGTGGTTGAGGATGCGGCCGATCTCGGCATAGAGCACCCGAACATATTGTCCCCGCGGCGGGACCTCGATACCGGCCAGCTTTTCCACGGCGAGCGCAAAGGCATGCTCCTGGTTCTGGGGCGCGACGTAGTCGAGGCGGTCGAAGTACGGCACCGCCTGAAGATAGCTCTTGTACTCGATCAGCTTCTCCGTCCCCCGATGGAGGAGACCGATGTGGGGATCGGCCCGGTCGATGATCTCACCGTCCATTTCGAGCACCAGCCGCAGCACGCCGTGGGCCGCGGGATGCTGTGGTCCAAAATTCATGGTGAGGTTCTTGATATTCGTATCCGGCATCAGCCTTCCTCACCCGCCTCTTCCGTCTCCTCGTCGACGGCCGCTTTCTCGTCACCGGGCAGTTGTTGCTGTATGCCTTCCCAGGGGCTCAGGAAATCGAAGTTGCGGAACTCCTGGGTCAAATTGACCGGTTCATAGACGACCCGCTTTTGGGCGTCGTCGTAACGGACCTCGACGTAGCCGGTGAGCGGGAAGTCCTTACGGAGCGGGTGCCCCTCGAAACCATAGTCAGTCAAAATGCGGCGCAAGTCGGGATGCTCGGCAAAGAAGATGCCGTAAAGATCCCACGCCTCCCGCTCCCACCAGTTGGCGGCATTGAAGACCGGCGTTACGGACGGTACCGGTGTGTCTTCGTCCGTGGTCACCTTGACCCGGATGCGTGCATTCTGGTTCAGGCTCAACAAATGATAGACGACGTCGAATCGCTCCGTCCGCTCGGGATAATCGACCCCGCAGACGTCCAGCAAAATTTTGAACTGACAGAGAACGTCATCCCTCAGGAAGGTAAGCACCCGGACGATGTCATCGCGGTTCGCGTGGACGGTGAGTTCGCCGCCCGCAACCTCACTGGACGTGATCGCGCCCTCCAGAGCGCCAGAGACATATTCACCGATGTCTTGAACGGGTTGGGGATCCGCCATGCGGGCTTGAACTCTTGTTGTGATCCGTCCGGCTAGCGCATCAGCGTGCCGGTCCGGCGAATCTTTCTCTGGAGTTGAAGAATACCGTAGACCAGGGCCTCGGCCGTGGGCGGACAGCCGGGGACGTAAACATCCACTGGTACGACCCGGTCGCAGCCGCGCACCACCGAATAGGAATAGTGGTAGTACCCGCCCCCGTTGGCGCAGGAACCCATGGAGATCACGTAACGGGGTTCGGCCATTTGGTCGTATACCTTGCGGAACGCGGGCGCCATCTTGTTGGTCAGCGTTCCGGCGACGATGATCACGTCGGATTGCCGGGGACTTGGACGCGGCACCACGCCAAACCGGTCAAGATCATACCGGCTGACATAGGCGTGCATCATCTCGACGGCGCAGCAGGCCAGCCCGAAGGTCATCGGCCACAGTGAGCCGGTTCGCGCCCAGTTAACCAACTTGTCGAGATTGGCGACCACGAATCCCTTATCGACCAGGGACTCCGTCACATTGCGCAGAATCACATCCTGCTCAGCGCCGGGCCGAATTGGAGACGGGGTTGTGTCTACTCCCATTCGAGAGCTCCCTTTCTCCATTCATAGACGAATCCGACGGTCAATATTCCCAGGAACACAACCATCGACCAGAAACCGAAAACGCCGATTTCGCCCAACGATACCGCCCACGGGAACAGGAATGCGACCTCGAGGTCGAAGATGATGAATAGAATGGCGACCAAATAGAATCGGACATCAAACCTCGTCCGCGCATCTTCGAAAGCCTCGAAACCGCATTCATAGGCCGAGAGCTTTTCCGGATCCGGCCGCTGGGGCGCAATAATCAGCGAGGCGACGATGATGGCCGCCGCCAGACCGCCCGCGATGCCGAGGAATATGAGGATAGGAAGATACTCGAGGAGCAATTCGTTCATCGCACGGCCTTCACTGTATTCCCATCACCGCTCTGGCCTACTCCGCGCCGTTCACGGTCATGACCAGAGCCGAATTTGGAGCCGATCACGGACCGGAAGTGGCGGGAGTGACGGGATTCGAACCCGCGGCCTCCGGCGTGACAGGCCGGCGCTCTAACCAACTGAGCTACACCCCCAAACGAAGGGTCGCCCGCGAGGGCTTTGGTAATCCACGGCCTGACAGGTGTCAAGCGATCTTCCCGGGCACAAACCAAGGGATTCCGGGGCTTGCACGCCGATACCTACCTGCGCTTCGGATTTGATCTTCGGCCGCCGATTTCAAGCAGCATCGTGATCGGAAACAGGGTGCGGCAAATCGAAAATGGTGGGCGGTGACGGGATCGAACCGCCGACCCCCTCGGTGTAAACGAGGTGCTCTCCCAGCTGAGCTAACCGCCCTCGACGGCAACCTATGCCGAGCCCCCTTCAAATACAATCGAAGATACGGGCGGGAAACACCCGGCCGCATGGAAACGCTGCATCTTGACCAGAAATAGCAAATGCCGGTTGCGGGACCGCAACCGGCATTCGAAAATCTTCCGGTCTGGTTGGACTAGTTGACGGCGTCCTTCAGACCCTTACCGGCCTTAAACTTCGGCTGACGGGAAGCAGGAATTTGGATGGTCTCGCCGGTCCGCGGATTGCGGCCCGTGGTCGCCTTCCGATTCGCGACGGAAAAAGTACCAAAGCCGACGACACGGACCTCCCCGCCGCCCTGAAGGGCACCGGTGATCGAGCCGAACACGCCGTCCACTGCTTTCGTTGCATCCGCCTTCGACAAACCTGCCTGAGTCGCAACCGCTGAAACGAGATCGTTCTTGTTCACCTTGAAGGCCCCCTTTGCTGAGTAAGTGAAAATGACGAATTTGAACCTGAGCGCCGCCCTTATGGAAAGCGCGGGCAGTTTAGGACGGGTTTTTCAACGGCGTCAATTGGCGACACTGTATTTTTCTGTCAACGCTCAACGCCGCGTCCGGCCTGCCCTCAGGGCCAAGTCCCGCCGGTCGGCAAAATCCGAAGCGCGGGCATGGAAAAGGCGTCGGCCCGCACCGGACCGACGCCCATTAACTCATTGAAATATCAGTGTTTTACGAGGCCGCCGTGATCCTCGTCGTCCTCCGTCGCCTGCGACGGAACTTCGGCCGTTTCCTCATCTTCCTGCCATTCGATGGGAACCAGAGGGCTTGTAAGCGCTTCCGCCAGCACCTCGTCCACGGTCGCGACAGGGATGATTTTCAGCGATTTTTTGACATTTTCGGGAATCTCCGCGAGATCCTTCTCGTTCTCCTTGGGAACCAGAACCGTTTTGATTCCCCCGCGAAGTGCCGCCAGGAGCTTCTCTTTCAGGCCGCCAATCGGCAGTACCCTCCCCCGAAGGGTGATCTCGCCGGTCATCGCCACATCACGCCGGACGTTGACGCCGGTGAGCACGGAGACGATAGACGTCACCATGGCCACGCCCGCGGACGGGCCGTCCTTCGGCGTTGCGCCTTCGGGCACGTGAACGTGGATGTCTCTCTTGTCGAAGACCGTCGGCTTAAGACCGAACGCGGTGGCACGGGAATGTACGAAGGACCGCGCCGCCTGGATCGATTCGGTCATTACATCGCCGAGCTTGCCGGTGATGGTCATCTTGCCTTTCCCCGGCACCATGACCGATTCGATGGTAAGGATTTCGCCGCCCACTTCCGTCCAGGCCAAACCGTTGGTGACGCCGACCTTATCCTCGTCTTCGACTTCACCGAACCGGAAACGGCGAACGCCGGCGAATTTCTCCAAATTGCGGCGCGTGACCTGAACCGAATTGAGATCGTTCATGACGATCTCCTTGGTCGCCTTGCGGATCAGATTGGCCAATTCACGTTCAAGGTTACGGACGCCGGCCTCGCGGGTGTAGTACCGGATCAAGTCCCGAAGCGCGCTGTCGGAGATGGACCATTCCTTGGCCTTGAGCGCATGCGCTTCCAGCTGCTTGTCGATCAAATGGCGGCGGGCGATCTCGACCTTCTCGTCCTCCGTGTAACCGGCGATGCGGATCACCTCCATCCGGTCGAGCAACGGTTGCGGAATGCGCAGCGTATTGCCCGTGGTGATGAACATCACGTCCGAGAGGTCGTAATCCACCTCGAGATAATGATCCTGGAAGGTGTCGTTCTGTTCGGGATCCAAAACCTCGAGCAGCGCGGATGCCGGATCGCCCCGCCAGTCCGCGCCCATCTTGTCGACTTCATCCAGGAGGAAAAGCGGATTGGAGGTCTTCGCCTTCTTCATGCCCTGAATGACCTTACCGGGCATCGACCCGATATAGGTCCGCCGGTGACCGCGAATTTCGGCTTCGTCCCGGACACCGCCCAAAGACATGCGGACGAAATTCCGGCCGGTCGCCTTGGCGATGGATTTGCCGAGAGAGGTTTTGCCGACACCGGGCGGACCGACAAGGCACAGGATCGGCCCCTTGATCTTCTTGGTCCGCTGCTGGACCGCGAGGTACTCGAGGATGCGCTCCTTGACCTTCTCCAGACCATAGTGATCCGCTTCCAGAATCTCTTCGGCGGCCTTGATGTCCTTCTTGATCCTGGAACGCTTCTTCCACGGGATCGACAGCATCCAATCCAGATAATTCCGGACCACCGTGGCCTCCGCGGACATGGGGCTCATGGACCGCAGCTTCTTGAGCTCGGCCAGCGCCTTCTCGCGCGCTTCCTTGGAGAGCTTGGTCTTTTCGATTTTCTCCTCGAGCTCCGCGGATTCGTCCTTGCCCTCTTCGGAGTTGCCCAGCTCCTTCTGGATCGCCTTGAGCTGTTCGTTGAGGTAGTACTCGCGCTGGGTCTTCTCCATCTGGCGTTTGACCCGCGAGCGGATTTTCTTTTCGACCTGGAGAACCCCGATTTCGCCTTCCATGAAGGAGATCACCCGCTCCATCCGCTGGGCGACGGATTCGACCTCGAGCAACTCCTGCTTTTCGGAAATCTTCAAGGCCAAGTGGGAAGCAACCGTGTCCACCAGCTTGCCGAATTCATCAATCTGATTGACCGAGACCAGCGCCTCGGGCGGAATCTTCTTGTTCAGCTTGATGTATTGCTCGAACTGGCTGACCACCGAACGCGAAAGCGCTTCGAGCTCCTTTTCGTCGCCGTCGTCTTCCGGAAGGAACTCGGCCCCCGCCTCGAAGAACTCTTCGTTTTCGACGAAGCCGGTGATCCTCGCCCGTTGACCGCCCTCAACCAGTACTTTCACCGTACCGTCGGGCAGCTTAAGCAACTGCAGTACGGTCGAAACCGTACCCACGTCATAGATTTCATCGGCCGACGGATCGTCATCGGCGGCGTTCTTTTGCGCAACCAGCAAAATCTGCTTGTCGTCCTTCATTACGTCTTCGAGGGCTCGCACCGATTTCTCGCGGCCGACGAACAGCGGCACGATCATGTGCGGAAAAACGACAATGTCCCGAAGCGGAAGGACCGGAAACACTTCACCCGAGGAAGTCACCAAAACTTGCTCTCCTTTGTACCGGCCTCTTTGCGTCGGACCGGTCTATTTGGACTTGCGCCGCCCCCGGCGGTGCCCGGCGCCGCGTATTTGATCTGCCAACTCAACTTGTTCGAACAGGGCCCTAATTCAAGGGTCCCGCGGGTTTATGCACTGTTGTCCAGGTCGTCGCGGCGGTCCGCATAAATATAGAGCGGCCGGACGTTGTCCTGCGCAACTTCCTTGTTGATCACCACCTCTTCGACACCATCCAGCCCGGGGAGATCAAACATCGTTTCGAGAAGAATATCTTCCATGATCGACCGCAGCCCGCGTGCGCCGGTCTTGCGCTCCACGGCTTTTTCGGCGATCGAGGCGAGCGCGCTGTCGGAGAATGTCAAACGGACGTCCTCCATCTCGAACAGGCGCTGGTACTGCTTGACCAGCGCGTTCTTGGGCTCAACCAAAATTTGGACCAAGGCCTCTTCGTCCAGATCATCCAAGGTCGCGATCACCGGCAAACGGCCGACGAATTCCGGAATCAACCCGAACTTCAAAAGATCCTCCGGCTCCACGTCTCTCAGGATGTCGCCGGTGGGACGCTCATCGGGGCCCCGAACATCGGCCCCGAAGCCGATCGCCGAGCCGACGCCACGGGAAGAAATAATCTTCTGCAAGCCTGAGAACGCACCGCCGCAAATAAACAGGATATTCGTGGTGTCGACCTGCAGGAACTCCTGCTGGGGATGCTTGCGGCCGCCCTGCGGCGGAACGCTGGCCACGGTACCTTCCATGATCTTCAGCAGTGCCTGCTGAACGCCCTCACCCGAGACATCCCGCGTGATCGACGGGTTGTCGGATTTGCGGGATATCTTGTCCACCTCGTCGATATAGACAATGCCCCGCTGGGCCCGCTCGACGTTGTAGTCCGCCGCCTGCAGCAGCTTGAGAATGATGTTCTCCACGTCTTCGCCGACATAGCCCGCCTCGGTGAGCGTTGTGGCATCGGCCATGGTGAAGGGCACGTCGAGGATGCGCGCCAGCGTCTGTGCGAGCAGCGTCTTGCCGCAGCCGGTCGGGCCGATCAGCAGGATATTCGACTTGGCCAGTTCGACATCGTTGTTTTTGCTGCCGTGGCTGAGGCGCTTGTAGTGGTTGTGCACCGCCACCGAGAGGACCCGCTTGGCGTAACCCTGCCCGACGACGTAGTCATCGAGGACCCGGCAAATCTCTTGCGGCGTCGGGACGCCATCACCGGATTTGACGACATGGGTCTTGTGCTCCTCGCGGATAATATCCATGCACAGTTCGACGCACTCATCGCAGATGAATACGGTCGGGCCCGCAATCAGCTTGCGGACCTCGTGCTGGCTTTTGCCGCAGAACGAGCAGTAAAGCGTATTCTTTGAGTCGCCGCCGGCGGACTTGCTCATTGGCTCTCCGAAACCGTAGCCGTGCGCATATGCACGTATGTTAGGCAGACGTTCTCAACCGAGACAATCACAAAAAGACGCCGCCCGACCGGACACTTCCTAGCCGCCGTCGGTCTCGGTATCGTTGTCCGCGCCGTTATCCCCTTCATCGCCGTCGTCATCGAGCTTGGGCCGGTTCTCAACCACTTCGTCAATCAGGCCAAATTCCTTGGCTTCCTCGGGCGTGAGGAACTTGTCCCGGTCCATCGCGTCCTCGATGAATTCGAGATCCTGGCCCGTGTGCCTTACATAGATATCGTTGAGCCGGGCGCGAAGGGCCAGTATCTCCTTGGCCTGAATTTCTATGTCCGTCGCCTGGCCCTGAACGCCGCCGGAAGGCTGATGGACCATGATACGGGAGTTCGGAAGCGCGAATCGCTTGCCGGGAACGCCCGCCGCCAGCAATAGCGAGCCCATGGACGCGGCTTGGCCGATCACCACCGTCGAGACGTCGGGACGGATGTATTGCATGGTGTCGTAGATGGCCAAACCCGACGTCACCACGCCCCCCGGCGAATTGATGTAGAAGGCGATATCCTTGTTCGGGTTGTCGGCCTCGAGGAACAGCAATTGAGCGCACACAAGGCTCGAAACGGTGTCCTCGATTCCGCCGGTCACGAAGATGATCCGCTCCTTCAGCAGCCGGGAGTATATGTCATAGGCCCGTTCCCCCCGGTTCGTCGTCTCGACGACCATCGGCACGAGCATGTTGTTGAAGTCTTCGATTGGATCACGCATGACGGGCTTTCTTACAGCTGATTATCGGCTTCCTGGGTTACCAGATACTTAATCTATCTAACGCTTCGCGGCGTTTGTGCAATGACCGAAAGTCCGAGCGTGACCGGGCTTAGCCGTCAGCGTCGTCCTTTTTGGCCGCGGCCTTGGACTTCGAGGCGGTCTTTTTCTTCGGCTTTGCCGCAGTTTCTTTCTTCTCCTCGGCCTCGTCGTCGGGAGAAGCGATCAACTCCTCCATGGTCGCTTCGCGGTCGCTCACGTCGGCCATTTCCAGAACGAAATCGACGACCTTCTCCTCGATAATCGGCGATTGCAGGGCCTGCACCGCCTGGGGATTGGTTTTGTAAAACTCCAGCACCTCTTTCTCCCGGCCTTGATATTGCTGAGCCTCGGAGGCGATGGCGCGGTTCAATTCCTCGGACGTGACCTCGATATTGTTGAGGCGGCCGATTTCCGACAGCAACAGACCCAGGCGCACCCGGCGGACGGCGATGTCGCGGTAGCCCTCTTTCAGTTCGTCGTCGGACTTGCCCTTGTCGTCTTCGTCGATTTGCTCCGGGTTGTGCTCGCGCTGATGCTCGAACTGATTCCAGATTCCCTCGAATTCGGCATCGATCATGGCTTCGGGCAATTCGAATTCATGCTGCTTGTCGAGAATGTCTAGCAGGTCGCGCTTGAGCCGCATGCGGGCAAGGTTCTTGTATTCGGCTTCCTGATTTTCCTTCAGCCTGCCCTTCAGTTCCCCAATGTTCTCGGCGCCGAGCCGCTTGGCCAGATCGTCATTTATTTCGGCCGGGGACGGCTCCCGGAGTTCCTTCACTTCGACCGCGAATTCGGCGTCCTTGCCGGCCAACTCCTCGGCGTAGCCCTCCGGGAAGGTCACGGCGATTTGCAATTGGTCGCCGACCGACGCCCCCACCAACTGGTCTTCGAACCCGGGAATGAAAGCGCCGGAGCCGAGCTCCAGGCTGTAGCCCTCGGCTGTACCGCCGGCAAACTCCTCACCGTCGATGGTCCCGGTAAAATCGATCACCGTGATATCGCCGGTTTTCGCCTTTCTTTTGGTTTCGACGGGTTTCGATTCCTTATAGTTCTGCGCCAGCCGGTCGAGAGCCTCGTCGACCCGCGCATCATCGGCCGGGACCGTCAGCCGCTCCAGCTTCACCGAGGCCAGATCCATGATCTCGATTTCCGGAAACCGTTCGAAGGCGACGGTGTATTCGAGATCGGACCCCTCCTCGATGGCGTCGACCTCGCCCACCAAGTCGACCTGCGGCTGGGTCGCCGCCCGGAGCCCGCGCTCGGTCATTGCCGCTTCGGTCGATTCGTTGACCGTCTGTTCGAGCACCTCGCTCAAAATTGCCTTGCCGTAGGTCTTGCGGACCAGTTTCGGCGGCACCTTTCCGGGCCGGAAACCCGGCATCCTGACGGTTGGAGCTATCGCTGCCAGCCTGGAGCTCATCTTGGCTTCGATGTCGGCCGCCGGGACGACGATTTTGAATTCCCGCTTCAGGCCTTCGTTGGTGGTTTCCGTCACTTCCATTTCGTCAGCTCACTTCGCATAGAATTCATGGTGCGGCTGGAGGGACTTGAACCCCCACGGCCCAGGGCCACCGGCACCTAAAGCCGGCGCGTCTACCAATTCCGCCACAGCCGCTAAACGTTGCGGGAACGCCCCCGGATACATCCTGCGGCGCCGGAAGCGCGCCACAATATGAAAATACCGCCCCGTGTCAATGTAGCGCTGTCGAAATACGCAGAATCGACCCCCCGCCAACCGGATTGTCGGTCTTCCTTATTGTCAGTCCTTTAGCAATCCGCGTACCGCGGACGACGCCGTGATCTCTCCGCCGCCCCGATAGGCTTCGTGATTTTTCTCGATGTCACCGAGGCGATAGCGGTAATTCATCATCATCCCCGCCGATTGCCCGATCCCGTTGCGGGACGTATCGGCGAGCCAGTTCAGGCGATCCATGCGGGCGCCGTTGGAAAGGTGGAAATGCGCGACTGAATCAAGCGTCGTGCCGCCGGGGCGCCGTTCCTCGAGCAGATAATGTGCGCAGAGGCGCATCAAGGGTTGTTTGACGGCTTCCACCAGTATCGCGTTGTCCCGCCATCCGCGATCGGACAGCACTTTGGACAGTCCGGACAGTCCCGAAGCACCCAGCGCATCCTCGAGTGACCGGGTTTCCGCGGCAGTCAGAAGGCTCCCTTCGGCCTCCTCGGTTTCGGTCAGCCACTTCCTGAAGCCGGGGATCGGGGAAAGGGTGGCGAAGTTCTTCAAGGCAGGAAGCTCCTTGCACAGGCTGTCGACCACCCTCTTGATCAGGAAATCGCCGAAATTGATGCCCCTGAGGCCGGTCTGCGCATTGGAGATGGAGTAAAAGACCGCGCTGTCGGCCGCCTCGGCGTCGACCAGAAGCGCCTTTGCATCGAGAAGCTCCTGGATGTTCCCGGCAATTCCATCGACCAGCGCCACCCAAACGAAGATCAGCGGCTCGTCGGGCATCCTCGGATGGAAAAAGGCAAAACAGCGCCGGTCCGGCGCCAGACGATGCTTCAAATCTTCCCAGCCGGTAATCGCGTGAACCGCTTCGTAGGCCGCGAGCTTCTCCAGCAGTGCGGCGGGCGCCTGCCAGGTGATCTGACGAAGCTCGAGAAACCCGACGTCGAACCACGAAGCCAGCAGTGACTTCAGGTCCTGCTCAAGCTCCGTTAGCGCCGCCGATTCGTGGGCGAACGCCGACAATTCCGCCCGCATGTCGACAAGGAACTTCACGCCCTCCGGCAGCGCGTTGAATTGGGTCAAGAGCCGGACCCGCGGCGCAACCAGTGCGGCTTTCAAATCCTTTTCCGCAAGCTGCCGCGCCTCATCGTCGGCGGCCCCGAGAAGGGCCTCGACCGCGGCGTCGACCGTGCCGCGTTCAGGTCCGAATTCATCGGCCATGGTTTCCATGAACCGCCGTCGGCCCTGATCGTTGAGCGCGAGATAGGCATGACCCAATGCAGCCGCCCGGGCACGCGCCGACACCTCGCCGCCCCGACCCTCCAAACAGGCCTGCATCTGTTCGACCAGTTTGACCCGATCCGCATCGCTGAGCTCGGGACTTAGGGATGTGGGCAGAAGTTCGCTGTCGCTCCTGGCGATCTTGTCCCAGGCGCCGCGCAAATTGCGTACGGCGCGGTCCCAGAGGCCCGAATTTCGGTGTTCGTTCATGGCCCAAGTCTTATCATGATCGGCCTGACAATCCGATGACGATGTCCTTCAATCACTTAGTTCGCTCAAAATGTGGGGCAATTGGCCGGCCAGATCCTCGGCGATGAGCCCAGGTCCGACCCGGGCGGCCGCGGCGCCGTGAATCCACGCGCCCGCGCAGGCAGCGTCGAAATACTCCATGCCGGCTGCCGCCAGCCCGCCGATGATCCCCGCCAAGACGTCGCCCGATCCGGCGGTGGCCAGTTCGGGCGGCGCATTTTCATTGATCGCCGCCCGGCCATCGGGATGGGCGATCACCGTATCGGGGCCTTTCAGGAGGACGACGGCGCCGGATTTGACGGCGGCGGCCCGCGCCTTGTTCAGCCTGTCGCCGTCAATGCCGAACAACCGGTCGAACTCGCCTGAATGAGGCGTCAACACCACCGGCCCCTTGATCCAGGAAAACAGATGCCGGGGATCATCCTCGAAAACCGTCAGCGCATCCGCGTCCAGTACGCACGGATGACCGGAGCGAAGCGCCGCAATGACGTTGGCGCGGGTCCGGTCGGTAACGCCGTTCCCGGGCCCCGCAAGGACGGCGTTTCGCCGGCGGCGGCCGAGAAGATCCGAGAGTGCCGGCGCATCTTCGAAAGAAAAGACGAGGTTCCCGGGATCACCCTGGAGATAGAGGGACCGGGCCTCCGGCGGGCACAGCAGCGAGACCAATCCGGCGCCCGCCCGCCGTGCACCGCGCGCCGCCAGCCGCGCCGCGCCGGTCATTTCCCCGCCGCTGATGATCGCCAGGTGGCCGCGGGAATATTTGTGGTCGCCGGCCATGGCCCTGGGCAATGAGTGCGCCCAAAGCACCGGATCGTTGGCGAACGTCCGCGGCGCGATTTGATCCAATACCCCGGTCGGCGTTCCGATATCGATCACCGTCACCGAACCGCAGAGACCGCGCCCCGGAAACAACAGGTGCGCCGGTTTGCGGCGGAAGAACGTCACCGTGTGATCGGCGCTGGGCACGCTTCCGAGGGGCATGCCGGCGTCGCCGTCCAATCCGCTTGGCACATCCACGGCAACGCAGTCAGGGCGCCGTTGTTCGACGGCTTCGACGAGCGCCGCCGCGTCGCCGTCCAGCGGCCGCGTCAGGCCGGCGCCAAACAGAGCATCGACGACGATAACGTCCCCATCGATTGCCGAAGGATCGGGCGCCAATACCTCCCCTTCCCACCGGTCCGCGTTGGCCAAGGCGTCCCCTTTGAGTTTGGAATGCTCGCCCAGCAGCATGAGCGATACGGGCCAGCCCCACGATTTCAGATACCGCGCCGCAACGAACCCGTCGCCGCCGTTATTGCCGGGACCGCACAGGACGAGCACCGGCTTCCGCCGATAATTGCGCCGGACGGCCTCGGCGACGCCGCGACCCGCCCGTTCCATAAGTTCGAGGCTCGGAACGCCCGCCTCGACGGCGAGTTGGTCCGACCGGCCCATCTCCTCGACGGTCAGGAGCACATTTTCATATGCGTTCTGGCTCACGGCACCTCTCCCAGGGTGGCAAAGCATAGACGCCGAGAGGGCTGGCAGGAAGTCATTGCGATGACTATAAAAGGCCCATTCCAGCCTGGGCAGGATGTTACCCGTGCATGTAATCGTCATGGGCGCCGGCGTTGTCGGCGTCTCAACCGCCTATTTTCTGCTGAAAGCCGGTCATCGGGTGACGGTGCTGGACCGGCAGCCCGTGGCCGGAAACGAGACCAGTTTTGCCAACGGCGGGCAGGTTTCGGTCAGCCATACCGCTCCTTGGGCGGGACCCGGCGTGCCGTGGCAATTGCTCAAATGGGTGGGCCGGCAGGACGCACCGCTGCTGCTGCACCCCCGGTTCGACCCGGCGCTGTTCAGTTGGGGGCTGAAGTTCCTCGCCAATTGTTCCAAGACGGCATTCGAACGAAATCAGCGGAAGAACCTGCGTCTCGCGCAAATCAGCCGGTTTCTGCTCTCCGTAATTCGGGACGAGACCGGTATTCAATATCACCAGCGCAGCGGAGGCATCCTTCAGATCTACAGGAACAACGACGAGTTGCTCGCGGCTTCGAGAGCGTCGCGGCAGATCATCGACCTCGGATGCGAGATGCGCACCCTCGATGTGGACGCTTGTCTCGCTATAGAGCCCGCTCTCGAGGCCCGGCGCGATGAACTCGCCGGGGGCATTTACTCGCCCGGCGATGAAAGCGGCGATGCTCACCTGTTTTGCACCGGGCTTGCCGGGTACTGCGAGGCCCAGGGCGCCGACTTCCGCTACGGCGTCGAGATCGAACAACTCGGCGTCGAGCCCGGGCAGGTGACCGGCGTGGTCACCAGCCAAGGGGTCATTTCCGCCGATGCCTATGTACTCTCCCTGGCTGCCTACGGGGCGCGTTTGGTCAAGCCCTTTGGAATCAAACTGCCCATCTATCCCACCAAAGGCTATTCGGTCACGGTGCCGACCGGCGGTCATAACGGCGCGCCGTCGGTGAGTATCACCGATGAGGACAACAGATTGGTCTTCAGCCGGCTGGGCGAGCGGATACGGGTCGCGGGCACGGCGGAATTTGCCGGGTACGACACCAGCCTCAATGAAGGGCGTGCCCGTTCGATCCTGGAGAAGGCCCGCTATCAGTTCCCGTCGGCCGGCAATTTCGACGAGGCCACCTTCTGGACGGGGCTTCGGCCCATGACGCCGGACGGCCTGCCGCTCATCGGAACCACCCCGCTCCAAAATCTGTATCTCAATACGGGGCATGGGACATTGGGCTGGACCCTTGGCGCGGGTTCCGGCAAAGCCATTGCCGACGTGATTTCCGGCTCGCCTGCGGATCTCGATCTCCGGGATTTCTCTCTCCAGCGTTTTCGGTAGCCGATCCGGCTGGTGAAATTGGGCGGTTGACTCAGGCCTTGTTCCGAAATAGAACAAAAAGAGAACATTCAAATGAGAACAGACAAAAGCCATGCAATCCCAGGCGGTACGGGTACACCAGGAAGGCCCCCGACAAGCCCCGAATTCCACGGTTCTTGACGACCTCAAAACGCAAATTCGCACCATTGAGCGAGGCCGCGCCGCGGTTGCGGCGGAACACGTCCTTTCCCTCGGCGACGAGACGCTCGACCGGGCGCTGCCCTGGAACGGTCTCCCCGGCCATGGCCTTCACGAAATCTCCGGCGATGCGGCGGCCATCGGCTTCGCCGCGGGCCTGATGGCGGGTTTCGGCAGGATTCGCGCGAACGGTACGGTTCTTTGGTGTCAGCGCGAACGGGTCCTCTATCCCCAGGGCCTTGCGGCTTTCGGCTTCGATCCCGACCGCATGATCCTGGCCCACGGCGTCAACGATACGGAGATTCTGTGGGCCCTGGAGGAAGGTCTGCGCACGCCGGGACTGATCGGCGTGGTCGGCCGGATCAGCAAAATCCCTCCCATTTCCGCCCGGCGGCTGCAGCTGGCCGCCGAAGAGAGCGGCGTGATGTGCCTGTTGCTGCGGCCCGGCGCGCCCCATGCGCCCGCCGGCGCGGCGCTCACCCGCTGGCGGGTAACGGCAATGCCCGGCGCACCAATCGACGGACCCGGCTTCAGCCCGCCGAGCTGGAACCTCGAACTGCAAAGATGCCGGCTCGGCGAGGCCGGAAACGACAACCGGCGTGCGGCTTCCGCCACGCTCGGAAAGACCCGCGCCTGGCCGAGAAACTGGGAAGTGGAGTGGTGTGATGAAACGGGCGGTCTCGCTCTGGCTGCCGGTCTTCGCGACCGACCGGTTGAGCCGCGTCCTCTCGCGGACAGGATCCACTAGAACCGCGGACGCCAAATCCGCCGGGACACCCCTCGCGACGGTGACCCAGGTTCACGGCGGGACCCGCATCGCGGCAGCCAATCCGGCAGCCGAAGCGGCGGGCATCGTTCCGGGTCAGCCGCTGGCCGATGCCCGCGCCCTTTATCCCGGGCTCGCCGTCCACCCCGCCGCACCGGCCGAAGATCTCAGGGCCCTCGACCTTCTGGCCGGGGCCTGCACCCGTTTCACCCCCTGGACCGCCGTCGATCCCGTCTGGGGCGGCGGCGCAATGGGGGGCAGCCTCGGTGCCGGCTTATGGCTGGACATCACCGGCTGTGCGCATTTGTTCGGCGGCGAGGCGGCCCTCCTGGAACGATTGATCGGTTGGCTCGGCAGACAAAACATCAGCGCCCGCGCGGGCCTTGCCGATACGCCGGGGGCGGCCTGGGCGCTGGCCCGTCACGCGACGAATGATTCCGCACCCTTCATCATTGCGGAACCGGGCACGCTGCGACGGCACCTGGCGGGGTTGCCGGTGGCGGCTTTACGCCTGGAAGCCGCGGTAATCGAGGGTCTCGACCGGTTGGGATTGCGGCGCATCGGCGATCTTCTGGAGATGCCCCGGGGACCGCTGGCCAAGCGGTTCGGCGGGGTCGTGCTCAAGCGCCTGGATCAGGCGTTGGGACAAGCGGACGAGCCTATCTCTCCCCGCCGCCCGCCGCCGCGCCATGTGGCCCGCCTGGCCTTCGCCGAGCCCATCGGCCGGGCGGAGGATATCGCGGCCGGGCTCGACCGCCTGCTCGATCGGCTCTGCCGGGGCCTGGAAGCCGCCGGTGAAGGCGCGCGGCAGCTCGATTTCATCCTCTACCGGGCCGACGGCACGACCGAACGGCGAACCGTCGGCACCAGCCGCCCTTCCCGCGATCCCCGGCATTTGGCGCGGCTATTCCGGGACAAGCTGGACGGCGCCGACCCCGGCTTCGGGATCGAGATCATGGCGCTCGCCGCCGCCCGCACCAATAATCTGGATGAAAAACAGACCGGACTCCCCGGCTGGACCCTCGAGCCGGCCAAAGACGTCAACCAGGCCGATACCGCCCGGCTGGTGGACCGCTTGTCGGGCAAGCTGGGGGCCCGCAACGTCACCCGGGTACGGCCGGTGGAAAGCCATCTCCCGGAACGGGCCGGCCGGGCGCAATCGGCAATCAGTGCGTCAAATACCGCCAGTGACTGGAAAGGACCCGAGCGCCGCCCGCCCCGGCCCGTGGAACTGCTGCCCCAGCCGCTGCCCATCGATGTGATGGCGCCGGTGCCCGACGGCCCGCCGGTCATGTTCCGCTGGCGCCGCCGTCAATACCAGGTTGCCCGGGCCGAGGGGCCGGAGCGCATCGCGCCGGAGTGGTGGCGGACCGAGGGCGCCCCCCTCTCCCGCGATGTCCGGGATTATTACCGGCTCGAGGATGAAGGCGGAAAACGCTACTGGGTCTACCGGGAAGGCCTCTACCGGCCGGACCGCCCGCCTGCCTGGTACCTGCACGGCTTTTTCGCGTGATCGCCATGACCGAGTACGCGGAACTCCAGGTTACCTCGAATTACTCGTTCCTCCGGGGCGCATCGCACCCGGGCGAGCTTGTATTGCAGGCCGCCGCGCTCGGCCACTCGGCCATCGCCATCACCGACCGCAACAGCCTGGCCGGGGTGGTTCGCGCCCATGTGGCCGCCAAGGAGGCAGGGTTGCGCCTGGTGGTGGGCTGCCGGCTGGATCTTCAGGATGCCCCCAGCCTGCTGGTGTTTCCGCGGGACCGGGCAGCCTATGGCCGCCTCTCGCAGTTGCTGACCATCGGCAAACGGCGGACCGAAAAAGGCGATTGCCGGCTCTATTTGGCCGATATTCTCGACGGAAAAACCTTCCAAGGCGGCGCCGGACAGATGGCCGTCGCCCTGCCGCCGGAAAAACTGGACGCAGCGCATGACAGACACCTGCTTAAATTGAAATATAAGTTTCAAAACAATCTATATCTATCTGTTAAACATAACTATTATGGAGATGATTTCCGCTGGATTTATGCGCTTGCGGCGCGTGCGAAACAGGCCGGAATCCCCATCGTCGCGACCAATGACGTCCATTATCACGTCCCCGAACGGCGGCCGCTGCAGGATGTCCTGAGCTGTATCCGGGAACGCTGCCCGCTCTCGGAAGCAGGCTACAAGTTGATGGCCAATTCGGAGCGCCACCTGAAATCTCCGGAAGAAATGGCCCGCCTGTTCACGGATTATCCGGCGGCCATCGAAAACACGCGGCGGATCGTTGCCGCCTGCACGTTCAACCTCGATGAACTGCGCTACGAATATCCGGTGGAGCCGGTTCCCGAAGGACACTCCCCCCAGGAGGAACTCGTCCGCCTGACCGGGACCGGCGCCAAGGAGCGCTACCCCCGCGGGGTCCCGGAGAAGGTCCAAAAGCAGATCGATCATGAGCTGGACCTCATCGGCGAACTTGGCTACGCCCCCTACTTCCTCACCATTCACGACATCATCCGGTTCGCCCGCGGACGGCGCATTCTCTGCCAGGGCCGGGGATCGGCGGCCAATTCGGCGGTCTGCTATTGCCTCGGCATTACGTCCGTCGACCCGGCGCGCATCGATCTGTTGTTCGAGCGCTTCGTCAGCGCGGAGCGGGACGAACCGCCGGACATCGATGTGGACTTCGAGCACGAACGCCGGGAAGAAGTCATTCAGTACATCTACGAGAAATACGGCCGTGACCGGGCGAGCCTGACGGCGACGGTCATCAGCTACCGCATGCGGAGCGCCATCCGCGAGGTCAGCAAGGTGATGGGGCTTTCGGAGGACACGATCCAGGCGATGACCAGCCTCGCCTGGCGGCATATCAAGAGCGAAGTGCCCGAAGACGAACACATCCGGGAAGCCGGCCTCGACCCCACGGACGAAACGCTCCGGATGACCATCGATCTTGCCCGGGAAATCCAGGGATTCCCGCGGCATCTCAGCCAGCATCCGGGCGGTTTCGTGATCACCAAAGGGCCGCTGGATACGGTGGTCCCGGTGGAAAACGCCGCCATGGAGGGCCGCACCGTCATCGAATGGGACAAGGACGATCTCGATGCCCTGGGCATGCTGAAAATCGATGTCCTGGGCCTCGGCATGCTGACCTGTATCCGCAAGGCGTTCGACCTGATCCACCGCCATCACGGCCGGAAGATGGGTCTCGCCGATGTGCCCGCCGAAGACCCGCTGGTCTACGACATGCTGTGCGAGGGCGACTCGGTCGGCGTCTTCCAGGTGGAAAGCCGCGCCCAGATGGCCATGCTGCCCCGTCTCAAGCCCCGGGAATTCTACGACCTGGTGATCGAGGTGGCGATCGTCCGGCCCGGTCCCATCCAGGGCGACATGGTGCACCCCTATCTCCGCCGCCGAAACGGCGAGGAACCGGTGGCGTTCCCCTCCAAGGAACTTGAAGACGTGCTTGGCAAAACCATGGGCGTGCCCCTGTTCCAGGAACAGGCGATGAAAATCGCCATCGTCGCCGCCGGCTTTACCCCCAACGAGGCCGACGGGCTCCGGCGCGCCATGGCCACCTTCCGCCATACCGGCACCATCCCCAGCTTCAAGGGCAAATTCATCGACGGCATGGTGGGGCGCGGCTACGACCCGGACTTTTCCGAGCGCTGCTTTAAGCAGATCGAGGGCTTCGCCGATTACGGCTTCCCGGAATCCCACTCGGCGAGCTTTGCGCTGCTGGTCTACATCTCGGCCTGGATCAAGTGCCACTACCCGGCGGTATTCGCCGCCGCCATCCTGAATTCCCAGCCCATGGGCTTCTATGCGCCGGCGCAACTGGTGCGCGATGCCCGGGAGCACGGAGTCGAGGTCCGCCCGCCCGACATCAACGACAGTGAATGGGAATGCACGCTCGAGCCGGCCTACGGCGAGGCGCCCGGGATGACCAAGGGGCATGAGGAATGGCGGGACCCCCTCGATCTGGACATGGCGGTGCGGTTGGGCTTTCGCCAGATCAAGGGGTTCCGCGAGGACGATGCCGATCTGCTGGTGGATCGCCGGGAAAACGGCTATCGGGAGGTCGCCGACCTTCGGAGCCGGGGCCGGCTCGCCAAGGCGGCCCTCGATAAGCTGGCCCGGGCGGATGCCTTTCAATCCCTGGGATTGGATCGCCGTCAGGCGCTGTGGTCGGTGACCGGTCTCACCGATGCCGCGCCCCTGCCCCTGTTCGAGGCCATGGACGAGCGGGAAATCCAGGCCGAGCCCGCCGTCATGCTCCCCGAAATCGGCCTCGGCGAAGCGGTCGCCGATGATTACCTGATGATGAAACTGTCCCTGAAGGCCCATCCCATGAGTTTCCTCCGCGGCGATTTCGCCAACCGGAAGTTCATCACCTGCGGCAAGCTGACCGAGTGCCGGCCCGACGATTGGATTCGTATCGCCGGGGTCGTGCTGATCCGCCAGCGCCCGGGCAGCGCCAAGGGCGTGGTGTTCATCACCATCGAGGATGAAACGGGTGTGGCCAACATCATCGTCTGGCCGCACACCCTGGAGCGCTACCGCAAGACCGTGCTCGGCTCCTGCCTGATCGGCGTCGAGGGACGCCTGCAGCGGGAAGGCATCGTCACCCACATCGTCGCGCACAAACTCCACGACCATGCCCATCGCCTGAACGAACTGGTGACCGGCCCCCGTGATTTCCCGGGGCCGCCGGATGAATTCAAGCGCCCGATCCGCAACGGCCGGCGGGACCCCCGCGAAGTATTGGGCAAAAAGCCGCGGGTTCTGCCCGGATCGAGGGATTTCCGCTAGACACGCGGACGCGCGCGCGTACTCTCGGGCCATTCTCGCAAAGCCATAACGACCAAATCATTGAAATTCGGGGGAACAGCCGTCACGTGACCGGCACCGGGGATTCATCTGAGCCAAAACGCGGACTGACCGGACGGCCCGGCTTCGTCGCTTTCCAGCACACCGACTACACGTTCTATTTCATCTCCCGGGTGAGTTCGGTCTTCGGCGTCGATTTGATGAGCGCCACGTTGTTTTGGCAGCTCTGGCGAATCACCCAGGAAGAGCTGGTATACGCCGCCCTCGGCGTCGGGATGTTCCTGCCGTTTCTGATCCTGTTTCCCCTGTCGGGCTGGACGGCGGATCACCATCCGCGCACCAAGATTCTGCTGGGTACCGTCAGCCTCCAGGGGCTCTGCGCGGCCAGTTTCCTCTACCTGACCTGGGCCGATGCGCCATTTCTCTGGTTCATACCGTCGATCGCGTTGCTGGGCGTCGCCCGGGCGTTTCAACAACCGGCGCAACAGGCGATCGTCCCCGTCCTGGTGCCGTCGGGGCACCTGGCCAACGCAATCGCCTGGCAATCGACGGCCTTTCAGAGCGCCCGCGTTCTGGGCTGGGGCATATCGGGGACGATCATCGCCATCGGCGAAGCATCCGGGGTCAACGAGCAATTCGCCTATATCGTGGTCGTCGCGGTCCTCGTGTTCTCGGCCTTCTTTACCTTCCTGATCAAGGCCAGGGCGCAGATCATGGCCAAGGATCCGCTGAATTTTTCGACGGTCGCCGCCGGGCTCCGGTTCGTGTTCTCCCGTAAAATCATCCTCGGCGCCATTGGTCTCGACCTGGTCGCCGTGCTGCTGGGAAGCGCCAAGGCCATGATGCCCATCTACGCGACCAAGGTCCTGCAAATCGAAACCGCTCTTTACGGGTTGCTTCAGGGATCGCTGGTCATGGGATCGTTGATCTTCATGTTGGGCCTCACTCAATTTCCGATCAAGCGTCACGCGGGACGCAAGCTGTTCCTCGCGGTGGGCGCCTTCGGGCTGTTCACCATCGTCTTCGGCCTGTCGACCGTGTTCTGGGTTTCATTGGTGGCGCTGTTCTTCGTCGGCGCCGGCGACAGCATTTCCATCTTCATTCGCAACAATCTGGTGCAGATCATCACCCCGGATGAAATGCGGGGCCGGGTGAACGCGGTCAATTCCGTCTTCATCGGCGCATCCAACGAACTGGGCGATGCGGAATCGGGCGCCGTCGCGCACGTCTTCGGGCCCGTGGCCGCCGTGGTCATCGGCGGCGTCGGCACCATTATCGTGACCATCGCCTTCGCCAGGAAAATTCCCGATCTGTGGAATGTCGACCGCCTCGACCCGGACGATCTGGTGCGCAAATACCGGGATGTGGAACCGGCGGCGACGCCCGCCGCCCAGGCAGGAGTGTAAAATGAAATTCAAGCGATTGGGCCGGACCGGCGCCGAGGTGCCGATAATCATTTTCGGCTGCGGCAACGTCGGCGGACTGATGATCCATACCGATGACGACACCATGCACCGGGCGATCGCCCGGGCGCTGGAATCCGGCATCACCTGGTTTGACACCGCCGAGAGCTATGGACAGGGAAAATCCGAGGAGAACCTGGGCCGGCTGCTCGACGATTTCGAAATTCAGCCGCGCATCTCGACCAAGGTCCGCCTCCAGCCCGATGATCTTGGCGACATCCCCGGCGAAATCGAGCGCCACGTGGAGGCCAGCCTCAAGCGGCTCCGCCGGGACAGCGTCGAGTTGCTGCAGTTTCATAACGGCATCGAGGCCGACATATCGGGACGTTCCCTCACCTGGGATCGGGTGGCGGGCTCCGGCGGCGCGATCGAAACTCTCGAGAAGCTCCGGGATCAGGGGCTGGCGAAGTGGATCGGCTTCACCGCCCTCGGCGACAACGGGCTTTGCCGGGACCTGATCCGGACGGGCCGCGTGGATACGGCGCAGGTTTACTACAACATGCTGAACCCGTCGGCCGGCGCGGTTTCGGGAAACATGCCCTCCGGCCAGCCCTTCCATGGCCTCTTGGATGCCTGCGCCGAGATGGACGTGGGCGTCATCGCCATCCGTACGCTGGCTGCCGGCGTGCTCGCCACCAAGGTTCGTCACGGCCGCGAGAGCATGATCACCGAGAATACGGATCTGGCAAACGAAGAAAGCCGCGCCGACGCAATGATGACGCCTCTCGGCACGAAGTACGGCACATGGGCGCAAACCGCGCTCCGGTTCGCCTTGTCGGAAAACAGGATTTCCTGCGTCGATTTCGCGCCGGGCGAACTCGCGCATCTCGATGAAGCCCTCGCCGCCGTCGAACTCGGTCCCATGGAAGAAGGCGACAGGCGGGATATCGAGACGCGCGCGCTCTCGGCATGAACGGAATCTGCTTTAGGCCAGCCTGGTCTGGATATCCACCTCCGAGTGAAGCGTCCGGTGAACCGGGCACTTGTCGGCGATCTCCAGCAATTTTTGCCGCTGCTCCCCGGTCAGATCGCCCTCCAGGGTGATGTCCCGTTCGATCCGGTCGATCTTCCCTTCCCGGGTCTCACAGTTCCCGCAATCCTCGGCATGGATCTTGTCGTGCCGCATGGCGACCGACGCCCGATCCAGCGGAATTTTCTTCCGCGCGGCATACATACGCATGGTCATGGCCGTGCAGGCGCCGAGGCCCGAGAGCAGCAGATCATAAGGCGTCGGCCCGTTATCCTCGCCGCCGACCCGCGGCGGCTCGTCCGCCATCAGGGTGTGACGCCCGCCGACGGAAATGGATTGGCCGAACCGCCCGACGCCATTTTCGGCAACGATGACCTCTCCCTCCTTCGCATTCGGCGCCGTCTCGGCCGTCTCTTCGGTTTCACCCAGATATCTCGTGGCCCAGGCGGAGATCACTTCGGCCACATAAATGGCGTCCGAGCGCTCCGTCAGCAGATGGTCCGCGTCATCCAGGGTGACGAAACTCTTGGGGTGCCTGGCCGCCGAATAAATCGCAGCCGCATTGTCGATACCGACCTGCCGGTCGAGTGGACCGTGAAAAACAAGAAGCGCCTTCCTGAGTTCGGCAATTCGCGCGGCCTGGTCCTGCGATCCGATGTCGTCCAGGAACTGCCGTTTGATGACGAACGGCCGTCCGCCAAGCGTCACCTCGGCTTCGCCCTTCTCCCGTATCTCGTCCACCGATGCCGAGAAGTTCTCCGACACATGCTCCACATCGAACGGCGCCCCGATGGTGGCCACCGCCGCCGCCTCCGGAACCGCCTCGGCCGCCGCGAGAACGGCAGCGCCGCCCATGCTGTGTCCAATGAGAATTTTCGGCGCCTCGTGGTTTTGACGCAGGAATTCCGCGGCCGCCTTCAGATCGGCGACATTGGACGAGAAGTTCGTGTTGGCGAACTCGCCGTCGGAGTGGCCGAGACCGGTAAAGTCGAAACGGAAAACGGCGATGCCGCGCTCGGCCAGGCCGGCACTGACCCGGGCGGCGGCAAAAATGTCTTTGGAACACGTGAAACAATGCGCAAAGAGCGCGTAGGCACGGGGTTTGCCGGCCGGCAGGTCAAGGCGCGCGGCCAGTTCGGCGCCCAACGCACCGGTAAAGGTGACTTTTTCCGATCGGGCCATTCTTATCTCCATTCGCTCGCGGGCGTGGGGCGACACGTCTCGCCCCAGCTTCGCCGAGGGCGCCCCGCCGATCAACCGGGAGATGACCGGTTCGACGGCATGACCGTCATCGCGCTGCAATGGCTCAAGCTCAATCGGCACAAAATTCCGCCTGAATGGGCTCGGGCTTGAGAGTGGCCGGACAGTCAATCTCCCACGGCGGCGGGCGCTTGATCGCCTCCCTCCACGGGTCTAGTCTGCGGCCAAATCAACCTCGCATGAAGAATTTCCCCAAATTGGCGGTGACACATGGACGTTCGTGACGGTCTTCTCGAAACCATTGGAAATACGCCTTTAATCAAGCTTCGAGAAGTCTCCGAGGCGACGGGCTGCGAAATCTACGGCAAAGCCGAGTTCATGAATCCGGGCGGGTCGGTGAAGGATCGTGCGGCGCTCTACATCGTGCGTGACGCGGAGAAAAAGGGCCAACTCAAGCCGGGCGGGATCATCGTCGAGGGCACCGCCGGCAACACCGGCATCGGCCTCGCCCTGGTCGGTGATGCGAGCAACTACCGGACCATCATCGTCATTCCCGAAACCCAGACCGAAGAAAAGAAGGACATGCTCCGGCTGGCGGGGGCGGACCTGCGGGAAGTTCCGGCCGTTCCCTACAAGGACCCCGGAAACTACGTCCATGTCTCGGAACGCATCGCCAAAGAGATGGCCGAAACCCATCCCCATGGCGCCATCTGGGCCAACCAGTTCGACAACACGGCCAATCGCGATGCCCACTATCTCGGCACCGGCCCCGAAATCTGGGAGCAGCTCGACGGCAACATCGACGGCTTTACCTGCTCCGTGGGTACCGGCGGCACGCTCGCCGGCGTCAGCATGGCGCTGAAGGAGCGAAAAAAAGACATAAGGATTGCCATTTCCGATCCCATGGGCTCGGCCCTCTACGGCTACTACGCCAATGGCGAGCTGAAGGCGGAAGGCGAATCCATTACCGAAGGGATCGGCCAGGGCCGCATCACCGCCAACCTGGAAGACGCGCCCATCGAGGAGGCCTATCAAATTACCGATGAAGAAGCGCTGCCCTACATATTTGATTTGCTCAAATATGAAGGTCTGTGCATGGGCACTTCGACGGGCATCAACATCGCCGGTGCGGTCCGGCTCGCCAACCAGATGGGTCCCGGCCATACCATCGTCACCATTCTTTGCGATTACGGCACCCGGTATCAGAGCAAGCTGTTCAATGTCGATTTTCTGAAGTCCAAGGGCCTGCCCTGCCCCGACTGGCTGGCCTGACGGCGATACCCCATGAGCTACGTCAATCCCGATGCCCTGGTCAGCACCGAGTGGCTGGCCGACCATCTCGGCGATCCCAGTATCGCGATCATCGATGCGAGTTGGCATTTGCCCGCGGCCGAACGAAACGGCGGGGAAGAATACGAAGCCTCCCATATCCCGGGCGCTGTTTTCTTCGATGTGGACACCGTCGCGGATACCGGGTCGGGGCTGCCCCACACTGTTCCTTCACCGGAATTTTTCGCCGAACAGGCCGGCGCCTTGGGCATCGATAATTCCAAGCGCGTGATCGCCTACGATTCCAATGGCGGTTTCATGGCCGCCATGAGGGCGTGGTGGATGTTCCGCCTCTACGGTCACGACCGGGTCGCGGTCCTGGATGGCGGGCTCCCGAAGTGGCTTGCCGAAGGCCGGCCGATGACCGATGCGGCGACGGAGATTGCCGCGGCAAACTTCCAGGCCCGATTCCGCGCCGGCATGGTGCGGACGCTGGATCAGATTATGGCCAACATCGACGACGCCGAATCCCAAATCGTCGACGTCCGGGCGCCGGGCCGGTTCGACGGCACCGAACCGGAACCCCGCCCCGGCATGCGCTCCGGCCATATTCCCGGCGCCGTCAATCTTCCCTTCGCCGCGTTTCTGGACAAGGACCGCCACTTCGTCATGCGTTCGGCCGATGAAATCGGGGCGGTCATCGGCGGGACAGACGGTACGCAAAATCCCATCGTCGCCAGCTGCGGATCCGGCGTCACCGCCTGTGTGGCGGCACTCGCCCTGCATCTGATCGGCCGCGACGATGTCGCCGTCTATGACGGTTCGTGGAGCGAATGGGGCGGCCGCGGCGACACGCCGGTTGAAACCTGACCGAGTTGAGACATGACAGATAAGACCAAGAAGTACGGCCCCAATACCACCATCGTGCACGCGGGGAGCGATCCGCAAAACCAGCGGGGCGCCGTCAACCCGCCCGTGTACCACGTCTCGACGGTGGCCCATCCGTCCATGGACGCCATGCGGGAGGCGCGGCTCGGTTCGGATCGAAATTTCGTCTATGGACGGCACGGCACGCCGACGTCAATGGCCTTTGAAGAGGCGGCCGCCGCAATCGAGGGCGGCGAACGGGCCAAGGCCGTCTCGTCGGGCCTGCAGGCCGTCGTCGCCGCGACGCTGGCCTTTGTCGAACGCGGCGACCATATCCTGATGCTGGACAGCGCCTATGCGCCGTCGCGCCGCATGACCGAAGGCATCCTCGCCAAGATGGGAGTCGAGACGACCTTTTACGATCCTCTGATCGGGGCCGGGATCGCCGAACTCATGCGGCCCAACACAAAGGTGGTGTTCACCGAATCACCCGCCTCCCATACGTTCGAGGTCCAGGACATCCCGGCGATCGTCGACGCGGCGCACAAAGGCGGCGCCCTGGTGATTATCGACAACACCTGGTCGGCGGGTCACTACTTCAAGCCGCTGGCGCACGGGGCCGACGTCTCCGTGCAGGCCGCGACCAAGTATTGGGTCGGTCATTCCGATGCGATGCTCGGCTGCATCATCACCTCGGAAGAACACTTCCCCAAGATCCGAGCCTCCGTTGCCGCCTTGGGATGCAGCGCCGCGCCGGATGACTGCTATCTCGGTCTCCGAGGCATCCGGACGCTATCGGTCCGGCTCGAGCGCCATGAGCAAAATGGCCTGAAGCTCGCCGAATGGTTTGCCGGTCAGCCGTCGGTCGACCGCGTTCTCCATCCGGCCTTCGACACATGTCCCGGCCATGAATTCTGGAAGCGGGATTTCACCGGCGCGAGCGGCCTGTTCTCGGTTGTTCTCAACCCGGTCGGCCAAAAGGCCGTCGACGCGATGGTCGACGGGCTCGAGCTTTATTCTCTCGGCGGCAGTTGGGGCGGATATGAGAGCCTCGTGCTGCCGTCGTCCCTGGAAGGAAGCCGGACCGCGACCGAATGGGATTTCTCAAAGCCCTGCGTCCGGTTTCATGCCGGGCTCGAGGATATCGACGATCTGATCGAAGATGCGCGCGCCGGCCTCAACCGTCTGAACGCCGCTGCCTGAGCGTCATCAGTCCGGTCGTCAGGGCGAACAGCAATAATCCGAACGAGATAATTGACGGCCCGCCCGGCGTATCGGCGGCAAACGACAGCCCCAGCCCGCCCGCAACCGACAACCAGCCGATGATTACCGCGAATACGGCCATTCGTTCGGGTGTACGGCTGTAAGGCCGCGCGGTCGCTGCCGGGATGATCAGCATGGCCGCGACCAGCAATATCCCGACCACCTTCATGGCTGTCGCCACCACCAGCGCCAGGCAGAGCAGAAAGACCAGATTTACCCGGTCCACCGGCACGCCTTCCGCCCGGGCAAGATCCGCGTGAACCGTCGCGGACAGCAGCGGCCGCCAGAGATAGGCGATGAGAGCCAGCACCAGGGCGCCGCCGCCGTAGATCCAGGCGATATCCGTCGCGGTAACGGCGAAAATATCGCCGAACAGAAATCCCATGAGGTCGAAGCGCACCCGCTCCAGAAAAGCGACCGCGACGAGGCCCAGGGCCAACGTGCCGTGTGACAAAATACCCAGGACCGTATCCATGGCGAGACCGGTTCGGCGCTCGATTCCAAGCAGCAAAATCGCCGCGACCACCGCCACGGCCAGCACCCCGACGGTCAGGTCGATCCCCAACAGCAGTCCGAGAGCGACACCGAGCAATGCCGAGTGAGCCAAGGTGTCTCCGAAAAAAGACATGCGGCGCCAAACGACGAAGGACCCGAGCGGACCGGTGACCGCAGCCACGCCCGCTCCCGCAAGTACCGCGCGGACCAGGAAGTCATCCATGATGCTGATCGTGTCCGTGTTCATGCACGATGCTGCCGTCAACGCCGTGGGCATGATCGTGATTGTGGTGATAAAGCGCCATGGTTTCGGCAACCGACTCGCCGAACAGGGCAACGTAGCTCGGATCGCGGCTCACGGTGTCCGGCGTGCCGGCACAGCAAAGATGGGTGTTGATGCATACCACCTGATCGGTCGACGACATCACCAGATGCAGATCGTGGGAAACCATCAAAACGCCGCATCCCCGCCGGTCCCGGATTTCACCGATCAGCCGGTAGAGCTCGGCCTGTCCGGTCAAGTCTACCGCTTGGGCCGGCTCGTCGAGGACCAGGAGGTCGGGCTCTCTCAGCAGCGCCCGGGCGAGGAGCGTGCGCTGCCATTCGCCGCCCGAGATATCGTGCACCGGACTGTCGATTATTCTTGCGATGCCCGTCTCCTCGAGGACCTGCGTACGCGCGCCCGGCTCGAACCTGCCTGCGAGACCCAGGAACCGTCTGACCGTCAACGGCATGTTGCGGTCGATGTTCAGCCGCTGGGGCATATAACCGATCCGCGCGCCCCTACGCTTTCGGGAGGTCCCGGTGCTCGGCCGGACGAGGCCCAATGCCGCCCGGATCAGTGTTGTCTTTCCCGCGCCATTCGGCCCGATGAGCGCGACGATCTCACCGTCGGAAACGGATAGATCGATGCCGGTGACCAAAACCCGATTGCCGGCCCGCACTTCAACCCCGGAGAGTTCGACGATAGGCCCGCCGGCCCGCGAAACCTGATCCATCAACTCAGGCTTCCTGGCAGCCCGGACACAGGCCCGCCGCTTCCACCGACTGCGAGGTCAAAAGAAATCCCAAGCGCGAGGCAAACCGGTCGATGGTGTTCGCAACGCCTTTGTCTTCGATTTCCAGCGCGTCGCCGCAGTCATTGCAAATCAGGAAAATTCCCTTGTGGCTGTGCCCCGGATCGTTGCAGCCAACATAGGCGTTGAGACTCTGAATACGATGGACGAACCCCTGCTCCATCAGGAAATCCAATGCGCGGTAGATTGTCGGCGGCGCGGCGGAAGAGTGTTCCCGTTTGAGCTCATCCAGCAGCCCATACGCGCCGACCGGTTTGTGATTTTCCCAGACCAGCTCGAGCACCCGGCGACGCAACGGGGTTAGTCGAATGCCACGCGACTCGCAAATCCGGGCGGCGGCGTCTATGGCACCGGCAATACACTGGCCGTGATCGTGGGTCCTTTGCCAGGCAACGGGAATGGTCTTGGAAACGGACATGAGACATCCTGCAATGGGTTGTGTCAGCTTTTGTTATCTTATATCGTAACGGCAATCCAGTTATATTATAACATTATAGGTGTGGGCATGACCCGTTCTCTCAAATCAACCGTCGCAACGATGGCCATTGCCGCCGGCTTGGCGCTCCCCATCGCATCACAGGCTGAGGCCGAGCCGCGTGTCGTCGCCTCGATCCCCGCGGTCCATTCCCTGGTGGCCGGCGTGATGGAAGGGGTCGGAACCCCATCCCTTCTCGTTTCGGGCGGCGCTTCCCCGCACACCTTCTCGCTGAAGCCCTCCCAGGCCCGCGAACTTCAAAACGCCGATGCCGTCTTCTGGGTCGGCGACGACCTGGAGAGCTTTCTGGAGAAACCGCTGAAAGCACTCGGGGGCAAGGCAGCCATCGTCAAATTTTCGGCGAACGATCACATCGAACTCATTGATACCCGCGAAGGCGGCATCTGGAAGAAAGACGGTCACGACGGTCATGATGATCATAAGGGCCACGCGCACGACGACCACGGCAAGAAGGAAATGGCCGCCAAGAAAGACGATCACGGTCACGATGATCACAAGGGGCACGCGCACGACGATCACGGCAAGAAGGAAATGGCCGCGAAGAAGGATGACCATGATCACGATGATCACAAGGGGCACGCGCACGGGGATCACGACGACCACGCCAAGAAGGATGACCATGACGATCACGAAGGTCATGCCCATGGCGAGCACGACCTCCATATTTGGCTGGACCCTCACAACGCCAAGGAAATGGTCGAGGTCATTGCGGAGACCCTCGCCAAGGTCGATCCGGCCAAT
>JAJECC010000036.1 GCA_022822205.1 Rhodospirillales bacterium
CGGCACCACCTGAAGAAGACCAGGAAGGGCTACAAGATCCGGCTTCAGCGGGTCGATATCGTCAACGCCGAGGGACCGTTCGACTACGTCCTTCAGTACTGGCTGTAGCGCCCGGAACCTGCGCTTCCCGGATACCCCGGAAGAAGGCGAGGGAACTCATCGAAACTCCCTCCCCCTCACCCAGCTACGGCTAGGCTCGCTTCGCTCGCCAAGCCTCCGCGTCCCTCTCCCTCCGGGGGAGAGGGAAATTGGGCCGTGCCGTCCTCATCGCCGCAACACTTATGTGACGGCTCGATCGGGTCCGGACCCTACCCGGTCACTCTCTGCAGGGTGAACTGGCGGTTGGCTGTGTAGGGCCGGACCTGTTCCGGCCAGCGGCCGTATTCGACCGCCTCCCCCCATTCCTTCGACTTCAGGATCTCGGGGCTTTCGATCTCGTAGATGGCGGTGAATTTCGGCTTGTCGCCGGTGGGAATTTCCTTCACCTCGCCGCCGATGCCGAGGATCAGCGGCACCTTCTCCATCCGCGAAACGGATACCACGCCGGGAATTTTCATGATCTCCGGGATGTGTTCCGTGTCGTAGACCTCGTTCAGCAGGTCTTCCTTGCCGGGCTCGACGTCCATGGCGGCGATGAGCAGGTAGTTTCCGGGCTTGGGCATGGCCCGCCCTAGTGAATGTCCGCGTCGGGATTGGCGTGGGCGAGGATGATGGATTGGTCCACCTTCGCCTTCAGCGCCGCCGGGTCGCTCAGCTTTTCGGTCCAGCCGTCCAGCAGCCGGTCAAGGGTCGCCATCCCTTCCCTGCGCACCATGCCGTAGCCCCGCGCCCAGATCGCCGCCTTGGCGGTCTGGACGGCAAGGTCCATGTCGACGGGCGCGGCGGCCCGGATGGCGTCCAGCCAGCGCCCGATGGCCGCATGTTCCTCGCCGTACTGGGAACCCGCGCGGCGGAACCCCTTGCGCCCGGCGAGCAGTTTCAAACCGGCGAACCCCCAGGCGGACGAGGTCGGCCAATGCAGCGACCAGCCGCTCCCGGCGCGGCCGCTCCCCTTGGGCACCATCCACGCGAGCCAGCCGGGCAGGAAGCCTGCCATTTCGGCGTGGCCCGGTTTGAAGTAGTCGCGCAAATTCAGGATTGCGTCGTCCGGCAATTCGAGCTCGCCCCGGATGCGGTCGAGGCGTCCGGGCCGGGTCTTGAGCTGCGCCACGCGGATGACGTCCTCGAAGCTCATCCAGGCGGCGAGCCGCTTCGCAACCTCCCCGGTGAGGGCCATGTTGTCCGACGTGTCCAGCGCTTTCACCGTCCGCAGATGGTCGAGGAACAGCCGGGCGTAGGCGTCATCCTGATAATCGACAAGCCGCGCCAATGCGTGACCGACGATCGGCCGCAGACGCTCGGGATATCGATCGAGTTCGGCCTCGAACCCGGGCGGCGGGCCGTTATAGGCGAGCCCGTCTTCCTCTTCGGGGAGCGGCGCCTTCAGGCGCGCCTGCTCCACGCCTTGCTCGAACCCTTTCAGGTTCCGGTCGACCGCGACCCCTTTGCTGCGGATGGCGTCCCGGCAATCGTCGACGGAGAACGGGAATACGCCCGAGCCCGCGATGGCGCCGAACAGCACCGCGTTCCACTGGGGCGACACGCCGCCGGTCAGTTCCTTCATCGGCAGCGCGATCAAATCCCTGGAGGCCCGGCTCAAACCGTCGAGCACCGGCCGCGCCGGGACAGTGCCGTCGCCCGCGGCGACCTTCTCGGCCGTCGAGTAGGTACGCTCGGTCGCGGTGATCACCGTCGTCCGGGCGGTGACGAAGCCGCGCTCCAGCGCCCGGCCCGCCTCGGTGGGCTCCAGCGCCGCCATCAGGTCGATGTCGTCGGAACCCGGGAACAGGGCGAACAGGGGCGGCTGCGGCGGATTTTTCTCCGGGAACAACTCGAACAGATAGGTCGTGGCGCCGGTCCGCTGGGCCACGCCCGGCGTCGAGGTCGCCTGCGCCGGATACCCGGACTTCTCCGCCGCCGTCACCAGCCAGTCGACGAGGACGCCGCCGCCCTGGCCGCCAAGGGCGCCGATGAGCGCCGTCACCGGGCGCTCAGCGATCATTCGTAGGCCCCCATCATGGACAGCAGCCGTTTGTTGACGGCGTGCGCGGCGCGGCGAAGCGGCCCCGCGTTGAACAGACCTTCGGCGCGATAGAACGACGGACAGAGCTGGGCGGCGTGCGCCACTTCACCGCAGTGACCGCAGGCGACGCAGCTGTCCTCGACCGTGGCGATGGGCGTCTCCTTCAGCGGGTCGGCGGAATGCTTGAGAGACAGGGACGGGCAGCCGTTCAGCCGCATGCACGAATGATCGCCGGTGCACACTTCGGGATCGACGCCGAAGCGTTCCTGGGTGACCGCCCGGCCCTCCTTCATCGCCTGCGCCTTTTGCGGGCGCTCGCGGCGCTGGCGGGCCAGCATGCACTCGTTGTCGGAGATCACGACGCGGAGCTGACTGCCCCGTGCATCGAGGGCGTCCCTCAACGCGTTGATGGTTTGCGGCAGGTCGTAGCTGTCGACCCGCTTGATCCATTTGACGCCAAGGCCCTTGAGCGCGTTTTCGATGGTTACCTCGGAGGCCGCGCCGACCGGCGTCTCGCCCGACGAGGGCAGGCGCTGATGGCCGGTGGCCGCCGCATAGCCGTTCTCGAGGATGACCAGCACGGCATCGTAATTGTTCCATTGGGCATTGATGGCGCCGGACGACACGCCGTTGTGCCAGAACCCGCCGTCGCCCATGACCGCGATCACCGGCTGATCGAGGGCCGGGCCGACCATGGTGCCGCTGGCCAGCGACAGGCCATAGCCTAGCACCGTGTTGCCCACGTGGAACGGCGGCAGGGAGCCGAACAGGTTGCAGCCGATGTCCATGGATACGTGCATGGGGCCGCGCTCGCGCATCAGGAGCTTCATGGCGGCGAAGATGGGACGCTCCGGGCACCCCGTGCAGAAGGACGGCGGCCGGGCCGGCAGCGGTTCCGGCATGTGATCCCTGAGAATTCGGTTGGCGGTGTCGACGGCGCCCCGCGTCGCCTGGTACCTCGACCCGGCGGTCGCGGCGTACGGCTCGGGCGCGAACTCGGTCATGTACTCGGCGACGCCGGCCCGTACCGTGTCGACGGTGTATTCGCCGGCCATGGGCAGGACATCCTTGCCGTGGATGGCGCAATCGATCCTGGCCTTGTGGGCGTATTCGGCGATCTGGGTTTCGATGAAGTTGGGATTGCCCTCCTCGACCACAAGTACGCTTTCCCTGGCCGCCATGAACCCGGTGATCTGCTCGGGCACCAGCGGGTAGACCACGTTGAGCACCATGATCGGCACCTCGGTGTTGCCGAAGGCATCCGCCAGCCCGAGTTGGCGGAGCGCCCGGATAACCATCGAGTAGGCGCCGCCCTGGGTGATGATCCCGAACGGCCCGCCCGCGCCCGGGAAAATTTCGTTGATGTCGTTTTCCCGGACGTACTCCCGGATGGCCGGCAGGCGCGCTTCGAACTTGTGCTTCTCGTGGGCATAGGACGCCGGCGGCAGCACGATCTTGGTCACGTCGTACTCGGCCCGCGGCACGGGATTGCGGGTCGAGAATTGGGGGACCTTGTTGTCCTTGGCGACGAACGAGCCGGTCATGTGGCAGGCGCGGATGCGAAGCTGGAAAAAAACCGGGAGGTTGGACGCTTCCGACATCTCGAAGGCCCGCTCGGCAAGATCGACGATCTTCTCCATGTCGTAGCGGGGATCGATCAGGGGCAGCGACGACTTCATGGCGAAGGCGTGGGTCCGCTCCTGCATGATCGACGACCCTTCGCCGTAATCCTCGCCGATGATGATCAGCGATCCGCCGGTAACCCCGGTGGAGGCCAGGTTGGAGATGGCGTCGGACGCAACATTGGTTCCGACCACCGACTTCCAGGTGACGGCGCCGCGCATCGGGTAGTGGATGGAGGCGCTGAGCAGCGAAGCAGCCGCCGCCTCGGAGGCCGACTGTTCGAACTGAATGCCCATGGGATCGAGGATTTCGTCCTTGGCGTCGGCCATCACGTCGATGAGGTGCGACATGGGCGCGCCGGGATAGCCGCCGATATAGGAGACGCCCGCCTGCAGCAGCGCCTTGGTCACGCAAAGGATCGTCTCGCCGTGGAATTCCTCCCCGGCGCCCATCTGAAGCTTGCGGACTTCCTCCGCAAACGACCGGTCGCCGACGGCGACCTTCTTGACCGGAATTGCCGCGCCCCCGTCCATGGTTTCTCCCATCCAGTGAAGGCCAGTGAAGGATTATTCGCCTCGCCGACAAGTGTAGCCAAGCCGGGGCCGCCGACAAGCAAAACAAA